>CAYRLN010000126.1:0-5353 GCA_964425065.1 uncultured Lachnospiraceae bacterium
ACGGAAATGTAACTGATTTTTATAACAGGATAAACAATATCCGTACTGCGGAAGGATATCAGGGAATGAAGGTGGGTGTTTATAACACTTTACAGGGGATTCCCGGTGGTGAATATTTGGTCAAGAAAATCCAGAAGGCAAAGAGCAGCTTTAAACAGTTGTTCATTCCTGGCATGTTTTTTGAGGACATGGGTATTACCTATCTGGGACCTGTGGACGGGCATGACGTAAAAGGTATGATGAAGGTTTTAAAAGAGGCAAAACGTGTGAAAGGCGCAGTGCTGATTCACGCGATTACCCAAAAGGGAAGAGGATACACGCCGGCAGAGCGTCATCCCGCCAGATTTCACGGTGCAGAACCTTTTGAGATTGAAACAGGCCTTCCTTCTTTCCCGAGAGCGAAAGCAAATTACACGGATGTTTTTTCCACTGTTATGTGTAAATTGGGACAGAGGGATGAAAAAGTGGTTGCCATCACGGCGGCCATGCCGGACGGCACCGGATTAAAACGTTTCCGCAATATGTACCCGGAACGTTTCTTTGATGTTGGTATTGCGGAAGAGCACGCGGTTACCTTTGCTGCGGGGCTGGCGGCAGGAGGACTAAAACCGATTGTGGCAGTATATTCCTCATTCTTGCAGAGGGCATATGACCAAATTTTGCACGACGTGTGCATCCAAAACCTTCCGGTTGTATTTGCGATTGACAGGGCAGGACTTGTGGGAAGTGACGGGGAAACCCATCAGGGCATTTTTGATTTATCATATCTGTCCGGCATTCCCAATATGCACGTTATGGCTCCCAAAAACAAATGGGAATTGTCGGATATGATTAAATATGCGGTAAGTTTAGAGGCGCCTGTGGCGGTCAGATACCCCAGGGGCGAGGCATATGACGGACTGGAGGAATTCAGGACGCCCATTGAATACGGAAAGAGCGAAGTGCTGTATGAAGAATCCGAGGTGGCACTCTTTGCAGTGGGCAGCATGGTAAAAACTGCGGAGCAGGTCCGTGAAATGCTTCATGCGAAAGGTCACAGGTGCAGTATTGTGAATGCACGTTTTGTGAAACCCATTGATGAGGAGGCTCTCCTAAAAGCAGCGGAAAATCACGAACTTATTGTCACGATGGAAGAAAATGTGGCAAGGGGCGGTTATGGCGAGAAAGTGTGTGAATTTTTAAGTAGTGCAGGTTGCGCAGTGAAATTCCACAGCGTGGCAATACCGGATGCCTATGTGGAGCATGGCAACGTGGAAATGTTGAAGAAAGAAATCGGCATAGACGCGGAGAGCATTGTGACAAAAATAGTAGGGATGTTTTTATGAAAGAAAGATTAGATGTCATTCTGGTGGAGCAGGGCTATGCACCATCCAGGGAAAAGGCAAAAGCCATTATTATGGCGGGAAATGTTTTCATAGACGGACAGAGAGAAGACAAGGCGGGTTCCGCTTTTGATTTGACAAAAGTTAAGTTGGAAGTAAGAGGAAGTTCCCTAAAATATGTAAGCCGTGGCGGATTAAAACTGGAAAAGGCCATGAATCAATTCGATTTATCCCTGGAAGGCAGTATCTGCATGGATATCGGAGCTTCCACGGGAGGGTTTACCGACTGTATGTTGCAAAACGGTGCCGTGAAAGTCTATTCCGTAGATGTGGGTCACGGGCAGCTTGACTGGAAACTGCGTAGTGATGAGAGAGTTGTCTGCATGGAAAAAACGAACTTCCGCTACATGGTGCGGGAGGATATTCAGGATGATTTGGATTTTGCATCGGTGGATGTTTCTTTTATTTCTCTTACCAAAATCCTGCTTCCGGCCAGAAATCTTTTAAAAGACGGCGGTAAAATGGTTTGCCTGATTAAGCCACAGTTTGAAGCCGGAAAAGAAAAGGTGGGTAAAAAAGGTGTTGTGAGAGAAAAATCCGTACATGAAGAAGTAATCCATAAGGTTATGGATTTTGCGGACAGCATCGGTTTTGATATATTGGATTTGGAGTATTCTCCCATTAAAGGACCGGAGGGAAATATCGAGTATCTGATTTATATTCGCAAAAACGCCGTGAAAGCGGTTTCTACGGCAGAAATTACGGAGCGGGAAGCAGAGGATAATTTGAAGGAAATGATTGTGCTTGGAAACGGAATATCATGGCAACAACCTTGGCTTTCAAAAATAACAGAGATTACGGAGCAGGCTCACGGTAGTCTCGATAAAGTTTAAGAAAAGGCAGGAAACTATGAAGCATTTTCTGATTTACACCAATATACATAAAGACGGGGAGTTGAAGGTAACCGGCCATATCAAGTCGTTTTTGGAAGAAAGGGACTGTCTGGTTTATGTGATGACGGAAGAGGCAGACAAAGATGCCGGAACAGAAGAACTATGCCGGCAGATGCCGGAATGCATTGATTGTATGCTGGTGCTCGGCGGTGACGGCACTATTTTAAGGGCTGTCAGGGAAGTGAAAGAATTACATATTCCCATTTTGGGTATAAATCTCGGAACTTTGGGGTATATGACGGAGGTAGAACCGGAGCAGATTGACGAGGCTTTGGATAGACTTTTAAAAGGTGATTTTTCCTATGAAGAGCGGATGATGCTCATGGCGGTGACGAAAACGGCAGACGGCAAAGAAGCACAGCAATGGGCATTGAATGATGTGGTTATTTCCAGAAGCGGTTCTTTGAAGATTAACGATTTTAATATTTATGTCAATGGACAGTTTCTAAAAAAGTACAGTGCCGACGGAGTGATAATTACAACGCCTACGGGGTCTACCGGTTACAATCTGTCTGCGGGAGGTCCGATTGCGGCACCGGAGACGGAACTTATGATGATCACCCCTATTTGTCCCCATACCTTTAACCAAAGAAGTATTATTTTATCTCCCGGGGATGAGATAGTGGTTGAGATTCCGGCGGGAAGGGAAGGAAAAAGTCAGCAGGTGGAGGCAAGCTTTGACGGAAACGGTCAAATGCTTTTGAATACCGGTGACAGGATAACCATTACGAAATCAGAGAGAAAGACGGTTTTCCTGAAATTGAATAAGATTAGTTTTTTGGAAATATTAAGCAAAAAGATGAGTGAAAATTAAAGGAAAAGGCAGATGAAAAAATCAAGACAAGGGAAAGTAATTGAAATCATTGAAAGATATGATGTGGAAACCCAGGAGGAACTTGCGGCATATTTGCGTGACGCAGGATTTCAGGTGACACAGGCCACGGTCTCCAGAGATATCAGGGAACTTAAATTGACCAAAATGCCCACAGGAAAAGGACGTCAAAAGTACGTTATTCTGAAGCAGGAAGATTCTCATATGGGTGACAAATACATCCGCGTACTCAGAGATGGATTTGTTTCCATGGATAATGCACAGAATATTCTTGTAATGAAGACGGTTTCCGGTATGGCTATGGCGGTGGCGGCAGCCGTGGATGCGTTGAAGTTTAAAGAAGTGGTTGGGTGCATCGCGGGCGATGACACCATCATGATTGCGGTCAGAACTGTGGAAGAAACGCAGCAACTGATGGAGAGAATTCACTCTATGCTGGATAACTGATCACAGCACGCATACGAGGGGAAAATGCGTCAGAGGAATAGGAGTAATTTATGTTAGTCAGTTTACATGTGAAAAATCTGGCACTCATTGAAGAGTCAGAAGTGGTGTTCGGACCGGGACTCAATATTTTGACCGGTGAAACAGGTGCAGGTAAGTCTATTTTGATCGGTTCTGTCAATTTGGCGCTTGGGGCAAAAGCGGATAAAGATTTAATCCGCAGCGGTGCAGACTATGCGCTTGTGGAACTGGTATTCCAATCGGAGGAACCGGAACTGGTGAAACGAATGGAAGAAATGGAACTGCCGGTGGAAGAAGACGGAAGTATCATTATCAGCCGTAAAATTCAGGCCGCGCGGAGCGTGAGTAAAATTAACGGGGAGACAGTTACCGCCAGACAAATCAGGGAACTGGCAGAACTTCTGATTGATATTCACGGGCAGCATGAACATCAGTCGTTGCTCCAAAAGAAGAAACATATGGAAATTCTGGATGCCTATGCAGGGGAGGAAATCCGGCCTGTTTTGGAGCAGATTTCCGTTTGCTACCACGAATGTAAAAAAATGCGTGAGCAGATAGAAAACGAAAATTTAGATGAGAATGCCAGAAGAAGGGAAATGGAACTGGCACAGTTTGAATGGAACGAAATAGAAGAAGCACGGATTGTAATCGGTGAAGACGAGGAACTGGAAAGCCGGTACCGCAAGATGGTAAACGGCAAAAAAATCGGAGAAGCTCTCTCGGCTGCTTATCAGGGAACCGGTTATGACAGTGACAGAGGCGCCGGCGGGCAGATTGGCAGGGCACTGCGGGAACTTCGAAGTGTGGCTTCCTACGATGAGGAATTGGAGCAGCTGGAAAGCCAGTTATTGGAAATCGATAGTCTGCTTAATGATTTCAATCGGGATTTGGCAGAATATATAGAAGATTTGGAATTTGACGAAAATGATTTTAAGACAGTGGAGGAACGTCTGAATCAGTTAAATCATCTGAAGGGAAAGTATGGCGGAAGTTTGGAGCAGGTGCTTGCTTACGGCGGGGAATGTCAAAATAAATTGGACAAGCTGGCCGATTATGAGGAGTATATGAATAAACTCCGCACGGAGCTTTCCGAAAAAGAAAAGGAACTGAAAGTTCTTTGCCAACAGGCAACCAAAGTGCGGAAAAAACACGGCGATGTACTTCAGGAAGTCCTTCAAAAAGCGTTGGAAGAATTAAATTTCCTATCCGTGCAGTTTGAAATTTCCATTACGGAAAAGGAAGTAAGCGCAAATGGCGCAGATGACGTGGAGTTTATGATTTCCACCAATCCCGGAGAAGGTTTAAAACCCCTTGTGCAAGTGGCCAGCGGAGGCGAACTTTCCAGAATTATGCTGGCTATTAAAACCGTATTGGCAGATAAAGATGCAGTGGACACTTTGATTTTTGATGAAATTGATACCGGCATCAGTGGCAGAACGGCTTGGAAAGTTGCAGAAAAACTGGGAACTCTCGGAAAGACACACCAGGTAATCTGCATTACACATTTGGCGCAGATTGCGGCTATGGCAGATACGCATTTTGTAATAGAAAAAGATACGGACGGCAGCAGTACAGTGACTGCAATCCGTCTGTTAGAGGAAGAAGCATCTCTTGGGGAACTGGCGAGGTTGCTTGGAAGTGATGTGCTTTCTGAGGCTGCTCTTTTCAATGCGAAGGAAATGCGTGCGCAGGCAAAACTCCAAAAAGGAAAATAAAAACAGTTGTAAAAGAAGCGGTTTATCACATACTAAAACCGAAAACACGAAGGCGTGATGTGATAT
>CAYRLN010000127.1:0-5331 GCA_964425065.1 uncultured Lachnospiraceae bacterium
CAGCATCTGTGTTGCCGTGATAACATGTTTTACCTGGGCAACTGCCGTTTTTATCATTTTTTTCTGCAGAACCGGCACTTCTTCCATGGGCACTTCCACACCCATATCTCCTCTGGCAACCATAATTCCATCTGAAACAGTGATGATTTCCTCCAGATTATTAATACCCTGCATATTTTCAATTTTAGCGATAATCTTGGTTCTTCCACCATGTTCCTCGATTATCTTCCGAACTTCCAAAACATCTTCTTTTGTTCGCACAAAAGATGCGGCCAGAAAATCATAGCCGTGCTCTGCGCCGAAGATGATATCTTCTCTGTCTACTTCACTAATGTAAGGCATGGAGAGAATTGCACCGGGAACATTCACCCCTTTATGATTCGACACAAAACCTCCGTTAATTACTTTACAGATAATATCATTGCCGGTAATTTCTTCTACTAACATTTCAATCAGACCATCATCTATCAAAATGGTAGTACCGACACCAATGTCATGTTTTAGACCTTTATACGTAATAGAAGCTTTTTCTGACGTTCCGAGAACTTCATCCGTGGTAAGGATAAAAGTCTGTCCTGCTTTCAACTCTACCTTTCCACCTTCAAAATCTTTCAAACGGATTTCGGGTCCCTTTGTGTCAAGCAAGGTTGCAACCGGTAATCCCAGTTCTTTTCTGACTTTAAGTACTCTGTTGTATTTTACCAGCTGTTCTTTATGTGTTCCGTGTGAAAAGTTAAATCTGGCAACATTCATGCCCGCGAGCATTAACTCTTTTAATTTTTCCTCACTCTCACTGGCCGGACCGATTGTACAAATAATTTTTGTTTTTCTCATAAAAAATTCCTTTCCGTCATTGCCACCCATGTATTACCTCCAAACAAACCTCTTCTCCCTGATACGTAACCCCTTGTACCGGAAGACCTTGTCGTACGTATTCCTTTATTATTTCCAAAATTTCCTCATTTAGTACTTCTCCCGGAACCACTACCGGTGTGCCGGGCGGATATAAATTAACAAATTCGCCGGCAACCCGTCCTCCACATTTTTCTATTTCCAGGTTTTCCTTAGATGCATCCCAGGCTTCCCAAAATTCTAACGCCTTTTCCAAGCGTACCTTCTGAATGTTTTCTTCTTCCGAATTCTCAGAAGTCCGCTCGCTAAAGCGTAACTCTCTGTCAAGCTCCAACAAAGCATCGGCCAGTCTATCGTACGCATCTTCTTCATCGCATAACGTAAACATGGCAAGGACATAACTTCCACCTGCCATTTCCATCTGCAAATGATACCGCGACAATAATATATCATACAGGTTTTGGCCCGTTATGCTGCTACTTTCGATGGAAATCACCAGTTTTCCAATATCATCGCCCGGATACATCTTCAGTACTTCACAAACCTCTAACTTCCTTAGCATACAATTCCACAGTCCGGCAAACGTGTCCATTTCTTTTTTGCCGTCCAGTGCCATGTACTCAATTGCTTCCTCCATGCCTGCCATAAATACATAAGAAGGACTGCTGGTCTGATAAACAGCCAGAAACCTACGCAACTTTTGTCTATCTACCAATGAACCGTTTATGTGGAGCAGCGCCGTTTGAGTCAATGACGGCAATGTTTTATGCAAACTTTGAATCACAATATCTGCTCCTAAAGTACAAGCAGACTTTGGCCACAACTCATGAAAACCAAAATGGGCACCATGGGCCTCGTCAACCACTAGAGGAATTCCGTAACCGTGAACTACCTTGGCAATTTCATAGATATCAGAAACAACTCCCTCGTAGGTCGGTGACACAATAATCACTGCTTTGATTTCAGCGTTTTTTTCAAGAGCTTCTTTTACCTGTTTTGCTGTAATCCCACAAGGAAATCCCACTCTTTTCACCGTATCGGGAAATAGATACTCTAATTTCAAACCATTCAAATAAGCTGCATGATATACAGATTTGTGGCAATTCCGTCCTATCAATATCGTGTCGCCTCGACCGGAAACCGCAGAAATTGCGCTCAATATCCCCGCAGTGCTACCACCTATTAAATAGTGGGACTCATCTGCTCCGTACACCCGGGCTGCACGATTTTGGATATCCTGCAATACTCCCTCCGCATGATGCAGATTGTCGAAACCGTCAATTTCCGTAATATCAATATCACACACTCTCTTTAAAACTTCCGTCACCGGTTTTCTTTTATGGCCCGGCATGTGATATGGATAAACATCTGATTTTCCATTTTCCAGCAATTTTTGATATAAATTTTCCACAAATACTCCTAATCATTTATTGCCAACAGTTCTTTTGTACGGCTATTCAAAGCGAAATATTAAAAATAGACGCTATTAAAGCACTTTATTATAACACTTTTTTATTGGAAAATACAGCATCTAATGAATTTTTGCAATAAAAAAGTCGCATCCCTCCGAATGCGACTTTAAATAATTAATAAATTTTCATTCCACTGAGAATCGCCTTTTTGGGGCCCACATAACCATCATGCACCGCAACCTCACTTGCAAGACGGATATTATTTAAAACTTCACTTAACTTTCCGGAGATGGAAATACCCGTGATAGGAACCGTTACACTGCCATCATTATAATATGCCAGACGAACTTCTCCACCGATATAGTCATTATAAGTATCCACCTGAAGTCCCGACATAGAAAGCACTTCCAAATAGGGCGCTTTACTTAAACACTTCGGACAAGCCAAACCCGGTTCAACTGTTATGCATCTCAAATTACCGGTAGGCTTTTCCCCGAGATACTGTCCGAACCGATTGGAACCGTAATAATTAATTGCCTTTCCTGCTTCCACAATCCGGATGTCTGTCAATGCCATACCGTCTGCATCAAACTTTGCACTTGCAATATTATTGGGAACTTCGCCCTTCATCGTAATATTAAGGGCATCGCCTGTCAGATTCTTTTGAATCATATCCCCCTTACTATATACATTTGACTTTCTGTATACAGTACTATAATTCAAGTCAAAGGCTATATTGTAAAACAAATCGGATAATTCCAATTTATTTAAAATCACATTTCCCTCTATCACACTCTCCGGTTTTTTTGCTTCATATCTCGCTTTTACTTCTCGCAGTTTCTCCGTAATCTCAGCAGTGATCACAGCCTTATCTAAGGCATTGAAATTATACTGCTGATATAACTCCACGCTCTCTTTCTCACCGTTATAGGTAGGAATTGCCTCCACCATTGCAGAGTATCTTACCTGAGTCTTATTCACGCCACAACTGTTAATTACGGTCTCCGTAATTTTATTCACAAAAACCTCTACCGAATTAAGGGAAGTACTTGCGTCTGTCTCTGCTTCAAATACAGCCTCCGAAATCACATCTGCAATATCGTTCAAAGTATGTCCGCGGAAATTACTCTCCACTTCATACTCTCCAACTTCTGCCTTCGGTAACTCGTAGGAGGCATTGTCGATGAGAAGCGCCTTTTCCACCGCCTGCTCAATTAATTCCTTTATTTCATCCGGGGTAGTGGAAGGATAAATAATAAAAGAAGAGTTCCCCTTATATTCTCCGTGATTTACATAAACCGTCACTTCTTTATCACAGGTATTTGTTCTTCGGGTTGTCTCCAATTTGCCCTTTACAAAGAAAAGTTCATAGCTTTCCTTGTTCTTTAAATTGACTTTGTAATCATCAACCCGTTCATTTTTATTCAAAAGTTCTATTACATTCATCATCCCAATTTCACCCTAGCCTTTAATGCCGGACCGCCGTCGCTGACGCGAACCCATTCTTTATAGCCCTTTCCGCAATATCCTAAACCAATAATCTCAAAATCATCCGAAATCATAGAGATGGATTTTAGCAAATCCGGTACGTAACCGCTCATAACAACCGGCGACACCCAATTATCCGTCAATTTGCCATCCACAATTTCAATACCGTATTGTGCCACGCACTGAATTGCCCAGTTTTTAGGATCCTCCATACCGTTACTTGTTTCAAACAACATATAACCGTGGTCTATGCCGGCAATCATATCCTCCAATTTGTCTGTACCCTTTTCAAAAAAGGTATTAGTCATTCTGGCATATGCTTTTCTACGGGTTGTCTCTCTTCTTCCGTTTCCCGTAGGCTTTTTACCCAGCTGGGTTGCCGATGCCAAATCAGAAAGACCTGTTACTAAAATCCCGTCTTTAATAATCTGTGTATCGCCTGCCAGCACACCGTCATCATCAAAGAAGTAAGATGCCACACTAAGAGTTGAAGCAGCTCCATCTCTCATGTTACATATAGGTGATGCCACGTACTTACCGACGTATTGTTTCGCCAATGCCCTGTCTTTTACAAACTGATCCATTTCCACGCCATGGCCAAACGCTTCATGTGCAATTAATCCGGTGATGGAAGGTGCTGTGATAACATCATACATACCCGGCTCTATCGGTTTTGCCAAAGTAAGCATATGTGCTTTATGTACCAGTTTTTCCATCTTTCCCGGTAACTGAGCAATCACCTCGCTAATCTTTGGATCACACGCACTCTCACCGGCATAAACTGTTTTCTCGTTCTCATTATAAATGACACTCATTGAACCTGATACCCATGTATAATTTTGATCCAATTCACGCTTCTCCGAAATAAACAGCTTGGATACTTCCATTTTTCCAAGATATACCGTAGCATTTAATATATGTTCCGATTTTTCAGACAACTGCTTACAAGTGTCCTTACAAAAGCTTAAAAGTTCTTTTTCCGTATAATCTTCCAGGTCTCCTTCTCTCATAAAAGATTTTACCAGAGGTTCATCCGAAAGTTCCACGGCATCAATCGTATTCTTCTTTAGCGCATCACTTAAGGTAAGTGATGATACGATTTCCTGTGCCAAAACCTCCATATTTCCGGAAATGTCATCCAATGAATACTCATAGAATTCATGTCCATTACTCATTTTGATTACAAATCCACATTCCACATCACTTCCCGGATTAATATTAGAAGTACTTTTATCCACACTAAAATCCGTAGCTTTGGTATCCACTCCTAATACGCTCACATAATTAAAATTTTTTCTCAGTTCCGTCACGAGTTGCTTTATTTCGCTTCGTTTAGAATCAAGGTACTTTGAAAAACCCATCTCTTTTTATTCCTTTCTATATACTTAAAATTTTTCTTTCTATTCTCTTCGACCCCTTTTCATTATAACAAAAAAACCCTTGAGATACTACCCAAGAGTTTTCATACTTTTCTACTATAAAACTGAATGAGCGTGCGGGGATTCTGAACCCACGGGGTTCGAATCCCTCGCGTCTCCTAAACAAAAAGAAAATGCACACTCTCACGAATGTGCATTTC
>CAYRLN010000128.1:0-5310 GCA_964425065.1 uncultured Lachnospiraceae bacterium
ACTCCACCGAGGCATTTAAAGACAAAATAGTCAGATTAAAGGAAATATCACTAATCTGTTTTGCAATCCCTGCTATTTGATGCATCTGCTCTTCCATGGTCCTGAACACCGTTCCTGTCTCTGTGATAATCTCACTGACAGTGTCCACCTGCTCCGTCATGGATTCCATATTACTTTTATTTACCGAAAGAGCCGCTTCAAACTGCTTTACCTCATCATTTAACTGTCTGATCTGCTCTCCGGTCTCTCTCAATTTATCCTGCACAACACCGCAGCTGTCAAAAACCAGTCCCGCACCTTTTGCAATAGAGAGGGAACCCTGCTGTAAACCTGCTGTTTTCTGCTCTATTTTTTTGGAGGAAGCATCGAAATCATCCCGAAGCTCTGCTCCCATATTCCGGATGGACTCCAACAGTGTTTCCGCTTCTTTTGCTTTTTCATCGCTCGTCTCAATAAATGCGCGTCCCCGCTTAATTACCTGATAGAATAAAGATGCCGCCAGTACAAAACATGCAAAGCACAAAATAAACTGGGACAATTCCCCTGCCTTTTCCGGGTGAATCAGGTACATAAGCACAAAATAAATAATTGTCAAAATCACCTGCGCCAACGTATATTTGGGCTCTAAAAGCATGCCGGTAAGACCGATTACCGCTAAAAACAAAGGAAAGTCATCGCTGTAAGAGGCTCCGCTAAACAGGGAAATCATAAACACCAGCGTTGGCAACGTCAAGGATATGATAAATGCCTTTTTATAAAACGTCACATTCTTTACCTTGACTACAACAGCAATGGTTACGAATATTGCCAAGCAGATACCGATTACAATCATGGCAGCCGTATTCTTTTTTGAAACATTAATGATAAAGAATACCGCCGATACAAAAATGGGAAGCCACTGCATAATGTTATAAATCATTTCCGGTGACATTTTCTTGTTTGCTTTTTTCTTTTGTATACCCATAACACTCACCTCGTAAATTTTTTAACCCTATATATCATTTTACAAAAATATTCAGAAAATTTCAACATTTTATTTGCAATTATGCAAAGAAATGCCCCGGATACACGAAGCATCCGGGGCACTATCCATTCTTTTTTTATTCTATTATTTTACAACTACAGAAGTGATGTGGGGGTTAACGCCTTCGTACCAGTAAAGGAAACCTTCCATATCTACTGTGTCACCAACTTTAAGATTCTTAACTGCTGCGTAAACATCTGTTGTGTTGTCGCAAAGGTAAGACTCTACTGTAAACTGGTATGTCTGTCCATTGTAAGAAACGTTGAAGTACAAGTCATCACCGTCCTGACCGGAACCGTCCCATTTGTAAAGGTAAGCAACTTCGTTACCGTTTGCATCTGTGCTGGGCTCTACTGTCATGCCTTTGAAAGCAACAAACATGTTCTGTTTGTCAATGAGTTCATCTTTGCCAAGAAGGGATGTCACATCCTCTGCCTTAGCAACATAGTTGCCATCCACGATTTCAAATGTAGCGTCAACGATTTCAACTTCGCCGGACCACTCAGCCTTGTAACCTGTAACTTTAATCTTAGTACCGGTAGGGATTTTTGCATATTCCTCTTCTGTACAAGCCATGCCGTATACAAAGTATGCGCCCTCGCCGTCCTGCAGATAAACAGTAGCGGTATCAGCCCACCAGGACTGTTTTGCCTGAACATAAGCTTCGATTGTAACTTCTGTGTCCAAATCTGCTGCTGCGTACTCAGCGTATGTCATAACGCCTTCGGATTTTGCGTTGATGTCTTCACCGCCGCATGCAACCATGCCGAACATCATCAGTACTGCCATAAGTAATGCTGTAATCTTTTTCATTTCTTTCTCCTCTTTTTGTTTTTTCAAACTATTTGTTACGAAAGTGTTTATTCCTAAACACCACTTTATTATACTAAAATCTGCCAATAAATCAATAGGCTTATTTACGATTTCTCTTGTTTTTTATGACCTGCGACAAGGCATACAGCCCAATCAGTACCCAGACAACAGCCAATGTTGCAAGCAACAATACGGATTGAGTAGGCAATACCCCAAGCTCCGCTTTCCCGCCTCCCATGTTGCCACTCTGGGCTGCCAGTTGGTCCAAACGGTACAAAGATATGGTATCGCTGTATAAATCCGCCATAAACGTCTCATCCACCGTCTGGTTTCTCCGCTCCGCCTTTACCGTATTTTCCACCAACTGTCCCGCCGCATCACGAAGGGAGGCAGAGCCGTTAAATACCGGCGTCACAAAAGTATTGTCGATGTTATTGAGCAACAAATTGGTTGCTTCCATTTTTACGTCGTAATACAGTTCATTATCCTCACCCGCTCTGGAAAGGTACTCCTGATACTCGTCCGATTCCCGGGCCTTGGTTGTAACCGGCACATAGCCCTCTGTCTGAGCGTAAGAAATCTGTACCTCGTTGGTCAGCAGATACTGCATAAAGAGCCAGGATGCCAGAACCTCCTGCGGGTCCTCTTTATTGAAAATACACACGGAAGGTCCCTGGGAAATCATGGTGGGATTTTCCGTATCAAACTGCGGAATGGTCATTACCGCCGTTTCAAATTCCACCAGTTTATCCTCACTGATATCAATGAGAGGCGCGTCCGTTCCCATCCAGGTCGCTCCCGCTGTGGAATCAATGGCAAAGATACACTGCCCCGCATTCAGGAAATTGGCCGGATAACTGGAAATTTTAAAGGTGGAAAACGCCTTCGTTTCCGCATGGGATGCTATGGTATAGAGCAATTCCCTTGTGGTATCGTTAAAGAGACCGATTTCGCCTTCCGCGGTGGAATACGCCGCATTCTTTTGCTTCAGCATCTGTATCATCATATTGTCGGTAGACTTATAAATAAACGGAATCAGTACTTTCTGGCCGTTCACTAAAAAGTTGCCTTCTTCATCCTGGGCCATGGCTGCCTCGGAAACCTCCCATACAAAATCCCATGTCAAAGTTTCCGGCAAGGTATATCCCAGCGCCTCCACATAGGTTTTGTTGACGTAGCAGGCCTCCGTAGAACGCATGTAGGGCACGGCATAATAATGGCCGCCAAACTCACATTCCTCCAAAAATTTGGGGACAATTTCATTCACTGTCGGGGCATCAAAGCGCACCTCGCTGCCACCCAATCCGTATTTTTCATCCACAAAGAGTTCTTCCAGCGCAACCACCTGATTGTCTCCCGTCAGATAAGTTGCAATGTGGTCGGGATAGGTAATGCAGACATTTGGCGTGGTGTTTGTGGCAATGTTGGTAATCACATCATTGTAAATCCTGCCGTAATCCGTATACAGACGTAAATTTACTTTGATGTTCGGATACAGCGCCTCAAAGTCGGCAATTGCTTTTTCATAAATCAAGGTCTGGGTTTTATTGGTATCGTTTTTTGCCCAGAACGTAATCTCATAATCCCGGGAAACGTCAAATTCTTCCGGTATGACAAAGGGATCCAGGCCCTCCCGCCCGTGGCATCCGCCCAACGTCAATAGGCTTCCAAGCAAAGTTACCGCCAAAAGGACAACCGACACGAACTTCTTCTTTCCTCTCATCATCCTTTTGTACCTCCTCTTGACACACCCTCCATAACCTTGTTACGGAATATCAAAAACAGTACAATAAGCGGAAGGGAAATGACTACTACCGCCGCCATCATGGCAGGAATATTCTCACGTCCGAAGCCGTTCTCCCGAATCTCCTGAATTCCGTTGGACACA
Source organism: uncultured Lachnospiraceae bacterium (assembly GCA_964425065.1). Classification (GTDB taxonomy): domain Bacteria; phylum Bacillota; class Clostridia; order Lachnospirales; family Lachnospiraceae; genus Acetatifactor. Next base: position 3,726 of record CAYRLN010000128.1, read on the forward strand.
AGATAATAATTCTCGTCGTCGGTAATCAGTCTGGGCCAAACGTAGGAGTTCCAGCACTCAATGACTTTCAAAATCGTCACCGTAACAAGGGTGGGTTTTGAAATCGGAATCAACACCTTGAGCAGATATTTCAAATCGGAGGTGCCATCCACCTTCGCGGCCTTATACAGGCTGTCCGGTATCTGTTCAAAATTCTCTTTTAGCAAATAAATGTAAAATACGGAAGTAACCGAAGGTAAAATAAGTCCCGCAAAGGTATTGCGCATATCCCAGTTTGTTATGGTCACAAAATTGGTGATAACCACCAGTTCATTGGGAATCATCATCAGGGAAAGAAAAATCACAAACGCAACATTTTTTCCTTTAAACTCCAGTCTTGCAAAAGCAAACGCCGCCAGCGTAATCACCACCAGCATAATCCCCGTTGTTACCAGTGTGAAAATTGTGGTATTCAGGAAGTATTTCGCCAAAGGCACTGCGGTAAAAGCCTCTACATAGTTTTCCAGTGTAGGGGACAACGTATAAAACTTGGGAATGTATTCCGCATTATATGCACTGTAACTTTTTACGGAAGTTAACACCATCCAGTAAAAAGGGAACAGTACGATTAACGCCCAAAACGCCAACAACAGATAAGTAATACCGCTCACTACTCTCTTGCGGATTCTGGCATTTCGTTCCATTTTGGTAAAATCAGTTCTCTTTTCCATGCCCTTTCCTCCTAGTAATGAACGTTCTTTTTGCTAATCAGCAGGTTGATGCAGGTAATGGTGAGCACGATGCAAAACAGGATAATCGCCGCCGCGGACGCATACGAAGGATATCCGCCGCTGTCACCGTAGAGCATATCATACACATAGCCTACAATCGTATTCATCTCTGCCGCATTTAAGTCGGTTCCAAAAAGTGCCACTGCGTCACTGTACGCCTTGAATGCACCGATAAATCCGGTGATTACCAGATAAAAAATCATGGGGGATATCATCGGCAGGGTTATCTTGCGGAACATGCGGAATTTCGAAGTGCCATCCACCCTCGCCGCATTGTAATATATGGGATTTACCGAGGCCAGCGCACTTGTCAGGATTAAAATCTTAAAGGGCATAACAATCCATATGGTGTAAAGACACAGTACAAACATTTTTGCCCAGTAAGGCCCGTCGATAAAATCCACGCTGCTTCCGCCAAACCAGTTAATCAGCAGATTGATTAGACCGTCTGAATAGGCCGTCTTTTTAAACAAAATCATAAATACCAGACCCACTGCCAGCGTGTTTGTCACATAGGGCAGAAAATAAACGGTCTGGAACAGATTCCGCAGAGGTTTGACAGAACTCAATCCCACGGAAATCAGCAGCGCCAATCCTGTGGAAATAGGCACTGTAATAATAACCAATATAAATGTATTTTTTAAAGCCTGTAAAAAGTAAGGATCTCTTAACACGTAGGAATAGTTGTAGGTACCCACGCCAAAATAAGTCTGGGATGCGGAATTATATCCCTCTTCAAAGGAATAAATAAACACGTCAATCAGGGGGTATACCATAAACACGCCTAAGAAGAGAATTGCCGGCAACAGATAGAG
>CAYRLN010000129.1:0-5278 GCA_964425065.1 uncultured Lachnospiraceae bacterium
CGAGCAGATGTACCGCTATCGTTTTGAGTATATAAAAGATTCCAGCAAACATCAGCGCCTGATAGAGGAGCACCGTATTATTTACGAAAGTATCCGCAACAAAGACAAAGTGACGGCGGCGGAGACTTCAAAACTCCATATTGACAATCAGGAAAATTCCGTGATGGAGCAGATTCAGTCTGACCGATAGCCCCAAAAAGAGGTGGTGCGCCGAAGGAAAAAAAGAAGGCGGCACAGGTTTAGAGTTGGAAAATTATGGTTAAACTATGTATAGAAATCCTGTAACAAAAAGGAGCATAGTACCATGAAATTAAAAATTAAAAAAGCAATGTGGCTTATTTTTGCATTTGGTTGGTGGGGAGTACTGTACCCGGAATTTACTTTGACAGAGGATACTTTCCGAATCGTTTGGCTGAATGAAGAAGAACAGGAAGAATGGGACAAGGAAAGCGCGACGGAAATTTACTATGACCTATTGCAAGCAGAGCCGAATCAGATTAGAATAAAGAGCAAACTGCTGGAATTATTGGCAGGTTTATTGGAAAAGGAATAGAAAAATGATGCAGGATAAGGTAATGGCCTACCCCAAGGATGCCCCAATCGGAGTGTTTGATTCCGGTGTCGGAGGCTTGACAGTCTTTCGGGAGATTATGAGGCAGATGCCCAACGAAAAAATTGTATATTTCGGCGATACTGCGAGAGTGCCTTACGGTAGCAAATCCAAGGAAACCGTTACAAAATACTCAAAGCAAATTGCACGTTTTTTGCAGACGCAGAATGTAAAAACCATTGTGGTTGCCTGTAATACGGCAAGTGCTTATGCCTTGGAAGAACTGGAAAAGGAAATCGATATTCCCGTTATCGGCGTGGTAAAACCCGGTGCAAAAGTGGCTGCGGAGGCTACCAGAAACGGAAAAATCGGTGTAATTGCCACGGAGGCAACTATCGGAAGTAAGATATACTCCCAATACATAGAAGACTTAAAACCCGGAGTGACCATTTCCGGGAAGGCATGTCCTTTATTTGTGCCGTTGGTGGAAGAAGGACTGTTGCAGGACCCGGTAACAGATGAAATTGCAAGACGTTACCTGGCGGAACTGATTGATATTGATATCGATACACTGATTTTAGGTTGTACCCATTATCCCCTGATCCGCTCCACAGTGGGCAAAATCATGGGAGAAAAGGTGACTTTGGTAAACCCTGCCTATGAGACGGCAAGAGAGTTGAAAGAGATGCTGGGTCAAATGGATATGTTAAGCGCCGCGCCGCCTGCCCTGGGCAGTCAGCAGTACAGCTTTTATGTCAGCGATAAGGCTGATAAATTTATCCGTTTTGCAAATTCCATTATCAAGTATGGTATTTTGTCGGCAAAACAAATTAATATTGAGGAATACTGATTATGACGAAAGAGGTTTTGGTTGCCATAAGAGGTCTGCAGTTTGATGCCGCAGATGAGGAAACAAATATCGAGACTGTAAATGTGGCAGAATATTATGAAAAAGGAAACAGCCGTTATATCATCTATGAGGAAGTGGAAGAGGGAACGGCGGAAAGCACGAAAAATATTATCAAGTTTAAGGATAATGTGATGGAACTTACCAAAAAAGGTTTGGTAAACGTGCATATGGTGTTTGAAGAGAATCAAAAGAACATGACAAATTACGCTACGCCCTTTGGGGATATTTTGATAGGAATTGATGCGAAAAAGGTGTCTTTGACTGAGGCGGAAAAGCACATTCAGATGAAGGTGGATTATGCGCTGGAAGTAAATTATGAACATCTTGCAGATTGCAAAATCACGGTGGACATTAAACCGAAGGAAAGCGGAATCAGTGTGCTGAGTTAACCGTTAGTTCAGATAAGTATGTCGGTACAGCAAAAAACCGGCGTGAGAGAAATCTCATGCCGGTTCTTTTTGCTTTTATAAAGGTTTTGCACCCGCTTTTTCCTGTGCCTTTTCGACTGCACGTTTGAAGAAACCTTTTTTCTTTTCTTCCTTAACGGGAGCCTTGCCGTGAAGACCTTTAACGTCTAACACGTAAATGCCGCTTACGGTTGCTTTTACTTCTTTCTTTATAGGTACGGAATCGAAAATCTTTTCATCGCATACCAGAGACAGAATCTGTGGACCAACTTTAGCCTTGATGATGGGAAGTTTGGAACGACGCATCATCTTAGGGGTCTGATCAATGACGGACTGGGGAAGTCCGGACTCTTTTACAGGTAAATGTTTCTTATCGATAATCAGCATGGAAACAGTCATTTTGTTTGCTTCCATCAGTTCTTTTTGTTCATCCTGCTTCTTTTGAGCCTTTTTGCCCACGAAATATAAAACAACTACAAGTGCAATCAGCACTACTAATACAACGAGTAAAACAATCTGCCAAGTTTTCATTGGGAAATCCTCCTAAATTATGTTGCAATCAGTATTGTACCATTCTTTTTTTTAATAGGCAATAGCGTGGCGGGGTATTTTTTTCGTTAAAAATGTGATATACTATTTTTTGCCCTGACAGGCAGAAAGAGGCGGCAATGGAAGCAATTTGGCAACAACTTCTTCAATTATTTAATTTTCTCTTAGATCATCTGATGATTGTGAACGGTCTTTTTGCAATCGCAATCATTTTCTTTCAGCGCAAAAATCCCCAAAATGTATGGACATGGCTTTTGGTACTTTATTTTATTCCGGTTGTGGGATTTCTTTTCTATCTGCTGATTGGAACAGATATGCGTAAGCAGAAAATGTTCAAAATGAAAGAAATTGAAGATTCCCTGAATGAAGTGGTGCAAATGCAGGAGCGCCAGATTAAGAACAGGGAACTGGAAAAACTGGCTCCGGAGATTGGGGCATATTCTGATTTGGTAATGTATAACCTGGATACAATGGGTTCTACATTGTCTGACACAAATGATGTGGATATTTTTGTGGACGGCAAGGATAAGTTTGAACAGCTTATCAAAGATTTGGAAGGCGCGGAGCGGTTTATCCATATACAATATTACATTATTAAAAATGATTTACTGTTTAGCCAAATCAAGGATGTGCTTATAAAGAAAGCGGCACAGGGTGTGGAAGTAAGGATTCTTTATGATGCCATGGGATGCCGTTTCATAAGAAGAAGGTATTGGAAAAAACTGGAAAAGCAAGGCATCCGGACGGCAGAGTTTTTTCCGGCTTTTATGCGCTGGCTGCATCTGAGAATTAATTACCGAAATCACAGAAAAATCGTGGTAATCGATAATAAAATCGGATATGTTGGCGGCTTTAACATAGGAAAAGAATATATCAGTCTCGATCCAAAGTTCGGTTATTGGCGTGACACACACATGCGCATTACGGGAGAAGCGGTTGCGGGTCTGGAAATCCGTTTTTTAATGGATTGGAATTATACGGCAAAGGAAAATCTTTTTGCAGACCCCAAATATATGGCGGGATTTGCGCCGGGAAGGCGGGATAATTGTGATGTACAGATTATTTACAGCGGACCGGATACATCCAGACCCCAAATCAGGGACAATTATATCAGCCTGATTAACAAGGCCAAAAAAAGTATATATATCCAAACCCCTTACTTTATCCCGGATGATGCCATGCTGACTGCACTCATGATTGCGCTTCATTCGGGAGTGGAAGTGAATCTGATGATTCCCTGTAAGCCGGACCACATGCTGGTGTACTGGGCGACCTATTCTTATATGGGCGAACTGGTAATGAATGGGGCCAATTGTTACATTTACAACGACGGATTTTTGCATTCCAAGGGAATCGTTGTGGATGAAAAAGTATTCTGCTACGGCACCGCCAATATGGATATCCGCAGTTTTTCACTGAATTTTGAGGTGAATGCGGTGGTGTATGATGAAAAGAAGGCAATAGAGATGACAGAATATTTTAAAGAGGATTTAAAGCGTTGCTCACGGATTACAAAAGATATTTATGCAGAGCGGGGGCTTGTGCTACGCATAAAAGAGCAAGTATGCCGCTTATTCTCGCCGATTCTTTAAAAAAACTCTTTTATGTAACGAAAATATGTGGTAAAATGAGTCATTGTACGTTGAGAGTACACGATATGAGGGAGAAAAACAAAACAAAATAGATTGGAGATTATTATGAAAAAGAAATTAGCATTGTTACTGGTTGGCGTCATGATGCTTTCCATGTTTGGCGGTTGCGGCAAGGATGATGAAAATAATTCCGGCGTGACAGGAACCGAATCACAGCAGGAACAAAACGGTGATGGTACAGATGGGTCAAAGGAAACCGTTCCGACAATCAACCTGATTGACGTCAAGGTGGAAGACTACGTTACCATGGGCGAATACAAAAATCTGGAAATGAGCTTTGATGCAAAGGGAACATTTACAGAGGAAGACGTAGAGACATTGGCTATTTCCGCATACAACAATTATGTGACAAAGGAAAATGGCGGCGGTATTACAGACAGAGCAGCGGTTCTCGGTGATATTGTAAATATTGATTATGAAGGAAAACAGGACGGAGTTGCGTTTTCCGGTGGTACAGCACAGGATCAGGAGTTGGAACTTGGTTCCGGTTCTTTCATTGATGGTTTTGAAGCAGGTTTGGTTGGCGTAAAACCCGGTGAGACGGTTGACCTTAATTTAACTTTCCCGGAAAGTTACTCCCTGAATGCTGACTTGGCAGGCGCTGCTGTAGTATTTACCGTAACGGTAAACTTCATTTATCCTACGGAAGCTTCCCAGATGATTGATGCAGTTGTGGCAGAAATGGGAAGTGCATATTTTACTACCGTTACAGAACTTACAGACTATTGCCGTGAATATTTGGAATACAATGTAAATGAAACCTATCTTGCAGGAAAGCAGACAGCGGCACTTACGGCTCTTTTGGAAGTGGCTGAAATCCAGGACGCTCCCGCAGGTCTGGTTCAGAATTATTATGAAAGCATTTATGCCAGCCTGTCAGCTCAGGCAGCAATGTACGGATTGGACATTGACACATACTGCACATACTTTATCGGTGTGGATGCAGATACCTATGTGACTGCTTACGCAGAAGAATCTGCAAGACAGAGTATGGCTGTACAGTATGTTGCAAATGCGGAAGGACTTAACATTTCCGACGAGGAACTGGAAGAGTGTATCCAAAAGTTTGCAGAAGAAAACAAGGTAACGGCAGAAGAAGTCCGTGCAAGTGATGATGAGGAAATGCTGAAAGAGTATTTCATGTTTGAAAAAGTGTTGGAATTCCTTGTGGAAAACGGTAACGTAACGGAAATTCCCGTAGAATAATCAT
>CAYRLN010000130.1:0-5244 GCA_964425065.1 uncultured Lachnospiraceae bacterium
ATCGGAAGAATACGCTTTTGAAAATTATCTTTCGGGAGACGGCTATAATTACAAGGAGTTTCCCAATGCCATTGACCCCAGCGTTTTCTATGATGAAGACGGCAGAATGTGGATGGTCTACGGTTCCTGGTCCGGCGGAATATTCCTGTTGGAATTGGATATTGCCACCGGTGAGGTAATTCATCCGGAGGCTGACCCGGAAAATCATGTAGACCCTTACTATGGTAAGTGGCTTATGGGCGGAAATCATAAATCCATAGAAGGACCTTATATTCTCTATGATGAGGTGAGCGGTTACTATTATCTGTTTGTGTCCTATGGTACTCTTACCAGAACCGGTGGGTATCAGATCCGTGTGTTCCGCAGCGAGACCGTGGACGGGGAATATGTGGATATGAACGGGGCCTATTTTGAGGGGGACGGTAACCATAGTTTTTACGGGTTGAAATTGTCGGGAAACTATATGCTTCCCAGTTTGAAGCGCGCTTATATGGCAACCGGACACAATTCTGCATTTGTGGATGATGACGGCAAAATGTATGTGGTTTATCACACCAGATTTGATGATGGGACAGAGAATCACTCTCCCCGTGTGAAACAGTTCTTTACAAACGAGGAGGGCTGGCCTTGTATGCTTCCTTTTGCTACGGACGGGGAGACAATTTCCGAAACCGGCTATGACAAGAGTGAGGTTGTGGGCAAATATTATGTGATTAATCAGGGAACAGAGATTAACGCGGAAATCGCCCAACCGGTTATCTTCTATTTAGAGTCCAACGGAAAAGTGTACGGCGACGGAATTGAAGGAACCTGGGAAATGACAAAGGGCACCTATTATATGAAACTTACATACAATGGCGTGGAGTATAGCGGTGTGTTCTGCAATATGAAGGATGAGGCCGGTACAGAGGTTATGGTATTCTCGGCAGTGGGAAATAACGAGAGTGTTTGGGGTGTGAAATACCCTGAGACCGATAAATAATGGGGATAAAAAAGCTCCTGTTACTTTGTGGTAACAGGAGTTTTTTCTTGCCGGCTGACTATTTTTTAGAACAAATCCGGATGATTGTCACAGAAAACTTCGGAAGCTGATGGAAGAAGTTTTCACTCACGGTAACGGTACTTTCCAGAGGAGCAATTTTAGAAGGCTCCTTGAAAGAATTTTCGTCAGAGGAGGTATTGCCGCTAAGAGTAGTGACAAGGGCAGTGGTGTCATATTGGCTTAAGTCAATATGATCCAGCGCGATTTCCATGTCTACGAAATATTCTGTGGTGTTTACAAATTTTATAATGATATCACCGTTTTCGGCAATGCTTGCAGTCTCGTAGATGGGAGCGGGAGACTGCTTGGTGTAATCCACATACAACGTGTTGTTGATATAACACTTGATGTTGTCGCCGTTTACCACTACTTTCAGTTCGTAAACGGTGTTTTTCTTCAAGGTCAGATTTTTCACAGTGCCGCTCACCTGGTCACTCTTCACATTCTTTTCCACAATTTGCAGGCAGGAGACGGTATTTCCCCAACCGCCCACGTTCCAGAAAATGTTGTTGGCGGTGTTTTTTACACAGATTGGAATCAGGAAACCTTCGTTTCCGGAGAGGATTTCCGCTTCCACGGTGAGGGTGTAATTGGTCCATTCCGCATCTCCTACATATACGGCGTCACCGGTATTGGTATCTGCCGGATTGCCGGTGTTGCTTTGGATGAGGCGACCGTCCCGTATCGACCAGTTGCCCTCGTGATTGGTCCAATTGTCTTCGCGGAGTGTCTTGTCGGAAGAAAAGTCTGTTTCGTAAAGCACATCTCCACTGTCATTGCTGACTACCTTTAAATTGTCATAGGCAACGGAAGTCATCCAACTGCCCAGACCCACTTTCCCGGATAAGGTATTATCTTCGGATAGGATTTCCGGCTCTGTTAAAGTGGTGGAAAGAATGTTGGTTCCCACGTTATTGGCAAACATTTTTTGCACATAGTAGTTGGCTGTGAGCAGGACATCGTTGTTGGAGAAGAAAATCATATCCGGCGTCCACTGGTTTAAAGTGGAGTTGCCGAAAAGGGGGGCATAGCAAGCCATTTTTACGATATCGGCATTCCGCTCGATGCCGGTCATATAGGAAGCCTCCGCTAAGGCAGCCAACATCGTGTTTGACTTGGCGGCGTATTCACCTAAGAATACAGAGGCCTGTGTGCTTCGGTCGTAGCTGTCATAGCGCGTATTGTTGCTGAAAAACCATTCCGGTGTCTGGTAGTAATGTTCGTCTACCAAAGTAGTAAGGCTGTCGGGATAATCTTCGATGTAGGCCCAGCCTTCGGTGCTGCTTGAAGCGGTTCCGTTTGCGACAATCAGCTCAATATCGCCATAGAGGGCGGGATTTTCTTTGGCAGCGTTCTCGAAAGCCTCAACAAAGGCTTCGTAGTGGGCATGGTATTCACTTTGCCATTGCTCGTTGCCGATGGCAACGTATTTCAGTTCAAAGGGGGCCTCGTGCCCCATAGCGATACGGACTTTTCCCCAATAGGTGTTTTCGTCGCCCAGACAGAATTCAACCAAATCCAGGGCGTCCTGCACGCACTGCTTGAATTCCTCACTGTTAAGAGAGTGTACTATGTATTTGGAACTTTGTACCTCGCAGGTCATTCCCGCATTTAAAACCGGAACGGGAAGGCAGTCCAGTGCTTCGCAGAACAGGAAATATTCATAGAAACCGATTCCGTAGGTGGTGTAATAAGGGTTCGCATTGTTGCCCCGCCAGATATCCTCGCCTTGGGGGCGGACTGCCACGTCGCCCACGGTGGTTTTCCCGTTGATTTCAAATTGCATGGCATTTCCAATGGAGTCTTTCCAACTGTACATGGTGTCCAAACTGCGGCCTTCAATGACACAGCCTCCGGGAAAACGGAGAAAAGAGGGATTCAAATCGGCCAGAAGTTGTCCTAAATCCTTGCGTATGGGGAGGCCTTCGAAGGTGTCTGCAGGCATGAAGGAAACCATGTCCAGAGCCACAGAGCCTTTTTGAATTTCCACGAAGAAAAGCAAGTCTTCCGTTATGGTTTCGGAAGGGATGAGGGAGGTTTCATATTTATACCATCCGCCGGTGATGTGATCCACAAAGGAGGTGGCATAAAGAGTGCCGTCAGTGCCTTGCAGGGAAATGCGGACCTGACCGTCATAGTTTTCAAGGGCTTTCATATAAAAGGAAACTCTATATTCCTCACCGGCGGTTACGGCAAGGCCGTCCAAGTAGCCGAAGTTGCCGATGCCGGCATAAGTATCGGAAGTATTTGTGAGAACAGCATAATGGATATTTGCCTCGTTCAAATAACTTTTATCGGAACTTCCGTCGGAAACGGTAAAGGTCAGGGAAGAGGTATTGTTATTCTTCCAACCGTGTTTCTCACCGTTGCTTGCCTGGGAACCGTACTCAAAGGAGCGGTTTTTGATAAGTTCCGCATAAAGACCACCGTCTATGGCAAAGTTGATGTCCTCCAAAAACAGTCCGTAGAGAATATCAGAGATTTCGGAAGATGGATCCAAAGCAGAGACGTCTGCGTTTACGGTGTAGGACGCAGAGACGGAAAGGGCAGAGTCGGAATTGGTATTGCCGCCGTCTGCGCGGTTAGTGCCGGTGCCGTCTGCATGTCCACAACCGGACATGGAGAGGGTAAGAGATGCGGCACATAGGAGTGAAATCAAAGTTCTTTTTGTTTTGTTCATTTTGCTAAGCCTCTTTTCCGGGTTATTATTTTTTCTACCCTCAATTATAGAAAAGAAAAGAGGCATAGTCAACAAAGGAAGGTTGCCATTTATAGGGCGAGAGGGTATAATTTTCATTATATAAGAAGGAAGAAAGACGGAACGGTTTAGGACATGAAAAAGGGTGGATTTTGCGCCGGCGCGTCTGTGCACGACCCGGCAATATTTTTAGATAAAGACGGTACATATTATATTTTCGGTACCCACATGACGGCAGCAGAGTCCAAAGATTTGCGCCATTGGAAATGTTTTGCAAAATGGGTCACACCGGAAAATCCTCTGTTTGAGGGATTGTTTCAGGATGTGGGAACCTCAAAAAAGAATGCGTTCTCCTTTACGGAGAAATTCAATGGGAGAGGGTATGCGGTGTGGGCACCGGATGTGACGTATAACCCCTATCTGAAAAAATATGTGATGTATTTTTGTACCACCGGTTCTTATGTTAAGTCGGCTATCTGTATGGCGGTGGCGGATGAAGTAAAAGGGCCTTATCGCTATGTGGATACATTGCTTTGCTCCGGGTTTGATGCCGGCACGGTGGATAAGACGAATGTGGCGGAAATTCTCGGAACGGAAGAGGGATATAAAAAGTACTTAAAGAAGAACGGCAAATATAACAATCTGGCGTGGCCGAACTGTATCGACCCCAATCTCTACCATGATAGGGAAGGGCGTCTTTGGATGGTTTACGGTTCCTGGTCCGGCGGAATTTTTGTGTTGGAGATGGATGAGAAAACCGGCTATCCCATCAGACCGGCGGAGAATCCCAAAAAGCATGTGGATTCCTATTTTGGAAAAAAGATATTGGGCGGCGGACATAAATCCATTGAGGGACCCTATGTTTTGTATGATGAAGTGTCCGACTATTTTTACTTGTTTGTATCCTATGGTTGGCTGGGAAGAGACGGTGGTTACCAGATTAGAATGTTCCGCTCCAAAAGCCCGGAGGGCCCCTATGTGGACATGAAAGGAAAAAATATTTTGAGGGTGCCCGACCATGCACCTTATGGTGTGAAATTGATGGGCAACTATACGTTTCCGAGTTTAAAAACAGGCTATAAGGCGCCGGGGCATAACTCTGCGTTTTGTGACAAGGATGGGAAACTGTATTTGGTTCATCATCAGCGTTTTGATTCGGAGCAGGAATTCCATGAGCCCAGAGTACACCGGTTGTTCCGCACAGCGGAGGGTTGGCTGACAGTCTGTCCTTTTGCGACGGAGCGGGAGAGTGTATGGAAAGGGGAAGTGCCGGACGGGACATATTATGTGGTGGAACATGGGCTTGATATTTCCGGCGAAATGCATTTGCCTGTGGAAGCGGAAGTTAAGGTGGGAGAGAACTTAAAAGTCTGTGAGGACGGAAGTGTGACATTTCTTTTTAATGGCATAAAGTATGAGGGCGTTGCCTGCAAGATGACGGACGAGGCGGAAAATCCAGTGCTTTGCATTACGGCGCTGGGAGAAAACCGCGGGGTGTGGTGTG
>CAYRLN010000131.1:0-5225 GCA_964425065.1 uncultured Lachnospiraceae bacterium
TTGCATTCTGTACATGCCAATGTAATTCTTGTACGCATATTTCCACCTCCACGCGCTATGTTCTATTAAAATTGAGCATAAAAAAAAGACCTAAAATCATCTCTCGCTTGAATAATATAACACAATTGCTATATTCCGTCAATGGATTTTTTATTTTTTTGTGCTCATCTTGCCTTCCTATTATAATTATACCTTGCATTTGAAAATAATCAATGCTAAACTATAAGCAAGAAAGTAGGTTTTTGCGCCCTACTGCAGACAATTTAACGTTTATACCGATTAAAATGGATTTTTTCGGATGACCGGTCGATATATTTCAAGGAAGAAAGGAGGGGCTGGTTATGAGTGCTGTTCTGACTAATGTCTATAACCATTATCTGACCACATATGCGCCAAAGGGTACTACACAGTATGATGCCCATAAAAAGAGCGAACTTCGTGGTGTTTACAATTCCATTGTAAAACTGAATAAAGATACCCCCTGGTACCTTCCCGTGGATAAAAACGAAACTCTTGCGTATGCAGTAGGATTAAAAGAGCATGCCCGTGAACTTCGTACTACCATCGCATCCCTTGGTGGTTTGAGTGACGATCAGCTTCTCAACAAAAAGGTAGCCTACTCTGACAACGAAAATATTGCCACCGCCTCCTTTATCGGCGAGTACAAGCAGGGAACGGAAATCCCCGAACTGGAACTGGAAGTAAAGGCTCTGGCAACCTCCCAGGAAAATTTGGGACGCTACCTGCCGGATGAAAAAATCCCCCTTTCGCCCGACACTTATTCTTTTGACATCGGCATTAACGGCTTAAGCTATGAATTCCAATTTAATATAAAAGAAAATGAAACTAATCTCAGCGTCCAAAAGCGTCTGATGCGCTTAATTAATAATAACAACATCGGAATTACAGCCGATTTGCACGAAACAGAAAACGGTACCGCTCTCAGGCTCACGTCTAACAACACCGGTTGCGAGAAAGAAAGTGGTCTGCTTTTCACTGTATCCGATGCCAACACCGGTAAAAAGGCCGGAACTGTTGATTATTTTGGGCTAAACTACGTTTCCCGAAAAGCGTCTAACGCTTCCTTCCTATTAAATGGAGAAGAACGCAGTGCCTCTTCCAATAATTTTACGGTAGGCAAGTTGTACGACGTGAAATTAAAAGGAATCAGCGAGGAAGACCAGAGTATAAAGATTGGATTGAAAACCGACTTGGAGTCCATAACAGAAAACGTCCGGAAATTAGTCGGTGGTTACAACTCTTTCCTAAAGGCCGTGGATAAATACATCGGTACTTTCCCCAAGAGTTCCCGTCTCTCCAATGAAATGGGCGGTATTGCATCACTATACAAAAACGAACTGGATGCAGTTGGTTTGAATCTTCAAAAAGATAACAGCATTACCATAGACGAGAAACTTATGTCCCAGACTGTTTCCGAAGAAAATGTGCCCGAGTTTCTCTCCACCCTCAAAGATTTTACCACTTCCCTGGTTCAGAAAACCGCTCAGGTTTCCTTAGACCCTATGAAATATGTGGATAAAACCGTTGTGGCTTACAAGAATCCCGGACACACATTTACGAATCCGTATGCACCCAGCCCTTACAGTGGAATGCTATTTAACAGTTATTGTTAGAACCTGTTTATAAAGGAATGTTACCATGTTTCTTATAGATAGGTTCTACTTTTTTGCCCCTCAGAGCCTTCAAAGCCTTCAGCAGTCTCTCTCTTGTCTCTTCCGGCTTGATTACTTCATTTACATAACCCCTTGCAGCAGCTACATAAGGATTCAGGAAACGTTCCTCGTACTCCTTTTTACACTGCTCTCTCATGGCCTGCGGGTCGGCTGCCGCCTTTATTTTTTTCTTAAACGCAATATTAACCGCACCGTCAGCACCCATTACGGCAATTTCAGCAATGGGCCATGCGTACACGATATCTGCGCCCATTTCCTTGGAATTCATCGCAATATATGCGCCACCGTATGCCTTACGCATAATCAAAGAAATCTTCGGTACACTTGCCTCAGAATAAGCATAGAGCACCTTCGCGCCGTGACGGATGATTCCACTGTGTTCCTGGGCAGTACCGGGTAAAAACGCAGGTACATCAACCAACGTGATGAGGGGAATATTAAAACAGTCGCAGAAGCGGATAAATCTTGCCACCTTGTCAGATGCATGATAATCCAAAGAGCCCGCCATACTTCCGGGCTGGTTCGCGATAAAGCCTACACTTTCGCCATTCATTCTGCCCCAGCCCACTACTGCGTTGGGGGCAAAATCTTTCTGCACTTCAAAGAAACTGCCTTCATCTACGATACAACCAATAACATCTTTTACATTATATGCCACGCGGGAATTGTCCGGCACAATCTTTGTAAGTGCTTCGCAAGGATTTACATCCTTTTTCTCTGCCATTTTGGCCGGCATAATCTTATGGAACACTTTTCCAAGTCCACTGTGCTTGCTTCCCTGAGAAGTCATATTAGGCACAATAGGTGCTTTTTCCTCATTGTTGCTTGGCAGATAGGTCAGAAGTTTTCGCACGCCCATCAGACATTCGCTTTCGGTGTCGTATGTAAAGTGGGAAACGCCACTTTTCTTTGCGTGAACCTCAGCTCCTCCAAGTTCTTCAACCGAAACTTCCTCATTAATAACCGTTTTTACTACGTTTGGACCGGTTATAAACATTTTGGAGACATCTTTTACCATAAAGATAAAGTCGCAGATTGCAGGCGCATAACAAGCTCCTCCGGAACAAGGTCCCAAAATAACGGCAATCTGAGGAATTACGCCGGAAGCTTTTGTATGACGCAGGAACATTCCTGCATAACCACTGAGAGATGAAATACCCTCTTCAATTCTGGCTCCGCCACTGTCATTAATGCAAATAAGAGGAGCTTTCATCTGCATAGCCATATCCTGCAGACGCTGAATCTTGAAAGAATGATATTCTCCCAAAGTACCACCGATAACCGTAAAATCCTCGCTGGCAACAAATACAAGTCTGCCGTCAATCTCACCGTAGCCGGTCACAACGCCATCTCCCGGCACTCTTTTTTTATCCAGTTCAAAGTCATCAATGCGGGATTCCACAAAACCGTCTACTTCTACAAAGGTACCTTTATCCAACAGCATATCAATACGCTCTCTTGCTGTCATTTTCCCCTGTTCGTGCTGTTTATCAATTTTTAACTGGCCACCACCAAGTAATGCCCTGCCTCTTCTTTCGTCTAAGTCATTAAGTGCATCATTCCAATTCATAACCTACTCCTTTTGAAAATCATATTATTTTAATTTCCAATATTTTGATATTCAAACCTTTTATGTGTATTATATATTCCTGCACAAAAAAAGGCAAGTAGTTTTTTCTACTTGCCTTAGTGTCTTATGTATTTTGCTTCAGTTCTCCGGAAACCATATCCAGTGCCGCTGCAATTACTTTATCCATGTCATAGTAACGATATGCTCCAAGCCTTCCGCCGAACAAGACGCTTTTTTCTTTTTCTGCCAGTTTCCGATACTCGCCATATAATTTATCGTTCTGTTCGTTATTGATGGGATAGTAAGGTTCATCCCCCTTACGCCACTCTGCCGGATATTCTTTGGTAATTACTGTGCCGGTTCCTATTCCGAATTCAAAATGTTTGTGCTCAATAATGCGGGTGTAAGGGATTTCCCGTTCCGTATAGTTTACCACCGCATTTCCCTGATAGTTGTCACAGTCTTCCAAATACTCCGTTTCAAACCGCAGGGAGCGGTACTGCAATTCGCCCAAGCAATAATCAAAATACTCATCAATCATCCCGGTATATAACACCTTACCAAAGGTGTCACCATTTTGTCTTGCCATAAAAGTTTTATAATCAACACCAAGTTCGCAGGGAATGTCTTTCAGCATCTTCTCAACGATTTGCGTATACCCACCCTTTGGGATACCCTGATACGGATCCGTAAAGTAGTTGTTATCATAGGTAAAGCGGAGCGGAAGTCTTCTTATAATAAATGCAGGTAACTCCTTGCAATCCCTTCCCCACTGTTTCTCCGTATAACCTTTTACAAGTTTTTCATACACATCCCAACCAACCAAAGAAAGTGCCTGTTCCTCTAAGTTGGCCGGTTCTTTGAAATCCAAATTTGAAATTTGCTCCGCAATCTTCTCCTTCGCCTGTGCAGGAGTCTTTATCCCCCACATCTTACTGAACGTATTCATGTTGAAAGGAAGATTATAAAGTTCATCCTTATATATTGCTACAGGAGAGTTAACGTAGTGGTTAAACTCTGCAAATTGATTTATGTATTCCCACACCCTTCTATCAGAGGTATGGAAAATATGAGCACCGTATTTGTGCACTTGTATTCCCGCAGTTTCTTCCGTATAGATGTTGCCGGCCAAATGCTCGCGCTTATCAATTACCTTACAGGTCTTTCCTGCACATTTCATCTCATGCGCAAACACCGCACCAAACAACCCGGCTCCTACAACAAGATAATCATAATTCATACTATTTTGTAGCCTTTTTTCCTTTAGCTTTATACTTGTCAATCTGTACAAAATCGTCCATCAGTTCAAGAACCTTGTCTCTTCCGAGCTGATTTAATTTCACATAATACTGCATAACTCTGTTCTCTAAAAGCTGAGCACCCAAAGAAGTATCTCTTTCCAAGGAAGAGAAATCCACCGGATTAAGACTAAGCTTATCACACATTTTAATGACTGTGCCGTAAGCCATACCTTCAATGCCACGCTCAAGTGCTGTCACAAGAGTGCTGTAAGGAATTCCCATCTCGATTGCAAACTGACGTACACTTCTATACTGTCTTAAGATTTCTTTTTTTAAAATTTCTGCCTTTGTCATTTTTACTCCTCCTTAATTTATCTGACTTAATGATTCTACTTTCTCAATATACGTTATTTCGTCACGCATTTCAAGTAGAGTATAGAGACTTCATAAAAATTTAATTATTAGTCCTCCATCATCACTTCACGATACCATTGGATGGCATTTACATAGGCTTCATTTACCGCTTCCATCTCAATATTTTGCAGAATCATAATGCGGGATACTTCCTGCCAATTGCCCTGTTCGTATTGCATTGTAAATTCTTTAATTGCTGCAAATTTTCCCTTATTATCAATCAGTGCATCTTTAATATCTTTGGACACTTTTACAATTTGCAAAGCCTCTGTCATAGGCTTTTCCAAAATAACATCTAACACCGAG
>CAYRLN010000132.1:0-5205 GCA_964425065.1 uncultured Lachnospiraceae bacterium
ATCACCGCCCACGTAGTTTAAAACAGTTGTGGTCACGCTGTTGGGCTGTGTTGTGGGTGAAGATCTGTCATATTTTGCATACAGGGAAGATTCGGAACGGATTGTGGAATCTTCACCTTGAATCACACTTAAATAGGTAAGGCCTTCTTCGGTTGCATTCACTTCAGGCTGTTTTGCCAGATAGTCTTCGTAATATACCTTTTCCTCGATTCCCTTGATGGTAAGACTTCCAATTACAACCGGTTCGTTTACCGCTTCCAAAGTAATCTCATTTTTTCCTTTTTCAAAGTAGAACCGGTAAGGCTCTATCTCATATCCTCTGTCATCACGGAAATAACTGCTCTGCCAATCAAAAATTTCTTTCTGTGTGGGTCTGATTTCATTTCCCTGATTATCGACACGCACATCCCCATCATCTGTCCAGATTCTGGAAAAGGACATTGTGCCGGCATCTGTAAAAGGAAGTTCTCCGTTAATATAGAACGCTCTTTCCACAGCTACGCCTCTGGATTCCACTGTAAGATAATCCATGAACACGTTGTAGAAACCACTCTCCGGAATGTCTACTTCCCAAGTTACGGTGGAACCGGACTCCGTGTAAAGTGCGCCTTCCACATCCTCATAAGCCCATACCTCTTCACCGGACTTGTAATCAAGAAGGGAGACTTGGATTTCTGCCTCGGGGCATGCTGCATCCGCATGTGTATCCAGATATTTGGCATAGGTTCCCTCTCTGACCGCACCGATAGAATCCTTGGTCAGATCGGCTCCTGCATATTTATCATGGAAATCATCCACTCTGGTAAGATTATTCGCAATAAGAACCACTGCAATCACTGCAGCAATACTTCCTAACAATAAAACTTTCTTCCAAACGTCTTTCATATATCCTAATGCCTCCACATGCTTGGTAAAGTGCCCAATGTGCTCTTTATGATTTTATATTATACTTCCGTCCCTTCAAAATCTTCTCACATATTGCTATTTTGTCTTCACGTTTTGCTTAGGTTTTGCCATAAAAACATTTTTTTATTGTGCAATATTTACTTTTTGGAAACCAAATGGTAGAATGTTGCCATAGAAAAAGAGGATTTTTCGGCTTTCTTTTGTGCAAAACTGTTGTTTATTTGTTTGTGAGGTGAAGATAAAAAATGGCAATTTCACGAAATATTCAAATTCCACATTCATTTTGGAAATTTAACGACGATTTTACCGGTTCCCGTTCTTTAAACCATGAACAGGAAATTGTACAATTTAAAAACAACTCTACCATCCGTGTCTGGTACAACACCCAGACAACCAATTACACTCCCCATTGGCACAGTGCGCTTGAAATCATTGTACCCGTGGAGAACTATTATGATGTAGAAATCAACGAAGAGCAATATCGTGTAAATCCCGGTGAGATTCTTGCAATCCCTCCCGGAGAAATGCACACCTTATCCGCGCCGGAGACGGGAGGCCGCTTTATCTTCATGTTTGATATTTCCCCTTATTCCAAACTGAAAGGTTTCTCCGGTATCCAGTCCCTTCTTATTAGTCCTCTCTATATTACGAGGGAATGCTATCCGCAAATCTACGATGATGTCTTTCAATTGCTTCAGGCAATCAGCGCGGAATATTTCGGAGAGAATGAATACAAGGAACTGACCATTCACTCTTTGCTTTTAAGTCTGTTCGTTAAACTGGGACACAACCACATTGACAGTGGAAACCTGTTCCCCAACGTACGGCCCGGAAAACAGAAAACCTATGTCAAGAAGTTCAATGACCTGTTGGACTACATTGATACCCATTATATGGAAGAATTAACTTTGGAAGATGTGGCAGCCTCCATCGGTTTCAGTAAATTCCACTTCTCCAGGCTCTTCCGTCAATATACCAACTTTACGTTCTGCGACTATGTAAATTACAGACGTATCAAGGTTGCGGAAGACCTTCTGGTACAGCCGGACCTTTCCATTACAGAGGTGGCTTTGCAGTCCGGTTTTCCCAGCATTTCCACCTTTAACCGCCTGTTTAAACAGCAGAAGAACTGTACTCCCAGCGAATACAGGGCTATGAACAATCAGCCCAAGAGTTTCCGTTAAAAGTCAAAAAACGCCTGGCGCCAAACAACGCGCCAAGCGTTTTTATTTTTTATTCCATCTCTGCGTACAAATCCTTGTTCCGGTTCTGCATCTGAAGTTGCGCCTGTACCAGGCCGTAATAAATTCCTTTTTTCTCCATTAGTTCTTCATGACTTCCCAGTTCCGCAATGCCATGGCCGTCAATTACCACCAGCCGGTCGGCATCTTTTAAGGTGGAAAGTCTGTGTGCAATGGCGAAGGTAGTTCTTCCTTCCCTAAGTCTGTTAAGCGCCTGCTGGATCAGATATTCACTCTCCGTATCCAGACTGGCGGTGGCCTCATCCAGAATCAATACCCTCGGGTCGCAGAGGATAGCTCTGGCGATGGCAATTCTCTGTCTCTCACCACCCGATAAATTGTGTCCGTGCTCACCCACATAAGTGTTGTAGCCGTCCGGGGTTTTACAGATAAAATCATGGGCATTTGCCATTTTTGCCGCCCGGATGACTTCCTCATATGTGGCATTTGGTCTGGCAAAACGGATATTGTTTATGATGGTGCCGGAAAACAGGAAATTTTCCTGCAGGACCACACCAATCTGGCTGTGGTAATTTTCCAATTTGATCTTCTTGATATCCATTCCGTCCACCAAAAGTTGGCCGTCATCCACCTCATACAAATGCATAATCAGGTTAATCATCGTGGATTTTCCCGTTCCGGAGGCTCCCACAAATCCAATCATCTCACCCCGTTCCACTTTCAGATTAATTCCCTCCAAAACCGGTTCATAAGATTTGTAGCCAAAAGAAGCATTCTTGAATTCAATTTCTCCTTTTACCCGGTGTGTCACCGCATCCGGTCCATCCTGAATGGAGGGTTCCTGATTCATCACATCCCCGATTCGCTCCAAACTGGTAACCATATTCATCATGGCTCTCGGCGTGTTGGTAAGCCAGCCCACATATTGATACAAAAGGGATGTATAACTGATAAACTGCATCAGTTTACCCGGTGTCATATTCCCAAGCAGAGTCTCCCTTCCTCCAAAGAACGTAATGAGATAAGTTCCCGCTCCAAGCAAAAAAGTGAGGGTAGGGAAGAATATCGCAAAAAATACTTCGTTGCTCTTCTGTATTCTGGCAAGGTCCTCAGAATTCTGCTCAAAACGGCCTGCTTCCCTGTTTTCCTGTCCGTAGGATTTTACTTCCGCAATGCCGGATACCACATCCTGCAAATTTTCAGCCACCTTATCACTTCGCATTCCCTGAATGTGAAAACCGGTTCTAATCCGGTGTCTCACAGACATGGCCACAATCACGGAAACCGGCACAAACAAAAATGCCAAAACAGCCAGTTTATAATTCAGCACAAGCATATATATGCAGACACAAACAAACAGAATCAACACGGTAAACATATTGCAGAATACATTGCCCACAAAATCTTTCACCCGCACCGTATCCTGCATAATACGGTTAATCAGTTCGCCCGGACTTCTGTCGTTGATAAAAGAAAGGGACAGCATCTGAATGCGGTTAAACAGTTTCTGTCTCATATCTTCACTGATTTTCGCTCCCAGTTTTGCACATAGGTAACTTTTGGAAGCATTAATCACCACAATTCCGAAACTCATAAACAGCATTCCCACCAGACAAACGGCGGCCGCCCCGTAGTCTTTCTCTTCCCTAAGCAGCACATCATCAATCAGTTTGCTCCGGATAGCCGGATCCACCAAGGTCACCACTGTTGCGCCAAGCATGAGAAGAAGGATGACCGCCAACATTTTCTTATGAGGCTTCATTATTTCCAAAAAAGTATAAAGAAAGCCCTCTTTCTTACCACTGCACTTGGGACAGCGGCTGATTCCCGGAAGTGCCCTTCCGCATTTCGGACAGGACTTTTCATATTCGGGACTGACCACCCTCTCCGTTCTGCCCTGCTTCAAAATCTGGACTCCTCTGAACAGATAGGAATACCGCACCTGATGTTTTGCGGAAAATCGGCCCAGCAAAATCTTTTCTTCCTTCTTTTGCCCATACAAAATACCGCAACCGACTCCGGCTTCGCTTTTGATTTCTTCCCATTCCTCCAGACCGTAATTTCCGGTAAGGTTTCCTTCTTCCAGAAGGAGCACCCTCTTATTTGTCACTACCACAAAGGAATTGTTACGGTAGTTCCCCCGATCATCCAAATCCATAGGAAGGTTATAATAGATCTCCTCACCCTCCGAAAGACCAAGGAGTTCCATGTTTTCCTCGTTCAAATCATATTTTAGTATCACGTTTCTCTCCGTTCTACAGGAATAAATCCAGTTTCTTGCGTTCTTTCGGTGTCAATCCGGAAACATTTTCTATCTCAAACCGGTTCTCATCAATATCCGTAATCAACACCCGCTCCTCCGACAGATGGCTGATGGATTTTCCGCCCATTTTTACCGTAAACTTGCATTCACCACGGTCTGTTTCCACATCCCAGTAGGAATATCCGTACTCATCCTTGATATTCTTCACCTTCCGTATAACCGGTGTGAAATATCTGAGCGATAACTGTTCCAAAAGCATATCCCGCACTTCGGAATTTAAGATTTCCAAATCCTCCACAATCCCAATCTCTTCTTTTTGGTTCTCTGCATTGCGGATAGAGATAAACTTCCCGCTGTCGGAAAAGGGAAACATCCTGACCACATTTACCCTGGGATAAAATTCATTTCCCACGCGGAGACTAAGAAAACCGTTTCCCACTCTCTTAAATTCCACGTCTTCTTCCTTCAAGAAGCGGATGCGCAGCATCGCTTCTGTTTCCTGTTCCATTTGCTCTAATTTAAATTCTTCCATAGTCCCTCTCATTCCTTAACCGCCAACGCCTTGGTCTGCAATTGCATCAATTTATAGTAAACACCATGTAAGTTTTCCAATTCCTCATGGGTTCCCTGCTCGATAATCTGCCCATTCTCCACCACCACCAGATAATCCGCGTCACGGAGGGTGGATAACCTGTGGGCAATGGAAATCGTCGTTCTTCCTTTTACCAGATATTGCAGTGATTTTTGTATCACTCTTTCCGTTTCTGTATCCACTGCCGCTGTGGCCTCATCCAAAATCAGAATTTTGGAATTTGCCAGAATCGCCCTGGCAAT
>CAYRLN010000133.1:0-5165 GCA_964425065.1 uncultured Lachnospiraceae bacterium
TAGCACCTAATTCTGCTGCGGGTGTTGTGCTCAGGGAGCCACCCATAGTTCCGATTGCTGTACGGCATGCGCCTGCTAATACAACTTTTTTAGCCATTTGAATTTCCTCCATATTTAACGCTTGTTTTCGGTTCTCGCAACGATTGTTATTTTTTTATCATTGCCGATTGTCTTTATTTTAACATAGCCATATCTCTTTTGCAATGCCTTTTACATAAATTTGACAAAAAAATAACAGGCACTTAATTTTCTTTTAAGTGCCTGCCTGATTTGTGTTAATTGTACATACTTTTTCGCAGTTCTTCTTCCATTTCTTTTCGATACTTACGGACTCTTTTTATAATGTAGAAAATGTCAACTGCAACCGTTCCCACGATGGCTATAATAAATATCCATTCAATCGTAAGAGGAATCAGCGACAATGTCATAAAACTAATGAGCAAAAGCATCAGCATCCACCATGCAAAAGCGCAGGCCGTTACCAATATAAACAATACGAACTCTTTTATCATGTTCAACGCTTTATCTCTGTTCATCGGCCTTCTCCTTTTCTACTCTTCATCAGCCACTTGACTTCTACCATTCGCCCATCGCCTGCAAGTTCACACTTTATTCCACTGTCTTACTTCCCCAGACAGTTACCTGGTTCTGCAATCCCACCGCCGTAAATACCATTGTTTCAATGGACGTATACTCAATATTCATGGAAAGAGTAACACCGCTGTAATCCTCTCCGTCAAAGGAAAGAACAATATAAGAAGTACCTTCCTCCACGCTCCAGCTTCCCTCATAGGCTCCTGTGATGGTTCCGTCCGTATTCAGCGTAATAAACTCCGGTTTCTTTGTCTCCAGGTTCTTATAATCAATATCCATTTCATGGATAATCATCTCGTATTCACCGGCAATCTGCTCTATGCTGTAACCTGTCTCACTTACTTTTTCGCCCGTTGTCTGGTAAGGTGCCGCTACGAGCCAACCTTCCTTGGTCACAAAGAGCTGATGCACCGCTACGGTATGTCCCTCGGTTCCGTTACTGGTTCTGGTATGATATACCATGTATGCCCGGCCGTCCGCATCCACGAAGGCTGAGTTATGTCCTTGGGCTACCTGACCGGAATTAAAGTTTCTCCACTTGTAACCACCCATCAGTCTCACGCCCACCGACAGATTGTAATTGAACACATAGCTATCAAAAATCGCGGAATTACCAAGCATATCCACATATTCACCGTCCGGCTCCGTGGAACGGAATATTCTGACATTGTAGCCGCCGGCTGCTTCCAGGTTACCATAAGATACAAAGAGGTAATAATAGTCACCTATCTGCTGGATATATGCGCCTTCACCGGATACATACGCGCCACCTGCAATCTTCTTACCAAAGTAAGCATCCGAATGGTCATTTGTCTCATACGTTACATTGTAATCCCTAAGACCGGTGTTTTCATCCAATTCCAAAAGGAAAATACCGCCGGACCATGAACCGTAAGCCATCCAAAGTTTGCCTTCGTCATCATAAAATACACAAGGGTCAATACAGTTCGGCCACTTATCGCCCCATTTGCGGTTTGCAATGCCGTTCGTAAGATATCTTTCCGGAATCTGATCCGTGCCCAGTGCCTTCGGTCCGTCTGTTTTGCCGAAAGTATTTTCATCAAATCCACTGTAAACAATGGAGCCGGCATAATCATACGGTCCTTCCACATCATCCGCCGTCAAAAGAACAATATTGGATATCCAATTGTCTCCGTCAGCGCTTAAGTACATACAGTACTTACCCATAGCCTCATTGTAAATAATATCCGGAGCCCAAAGATAATCGTACCAGTTTCCGGCAGATTCATCCTTATTCCATGCCCTGATTTGGTCAATTACATCCTGACTGAAGGTTGCCTTATATGCACTTGAAATATCCTTCCAGTTATACAAGTCATCTGTATATCCGGCGCCCATGTGGGTACCAAAGATATAATATCTTCCGTCCAAGTCCCTAAAAACAGAGGGGTCATGACATGTGATTCTCTGATAATTCAGGCGGTCTTCATAGGCAATTTCCATAATGGACTGTTCCATGGGCAGTTCCATCACGACGCGCAACATAATCTCCTGATTGGCGTACATTACCTTCACATAAGGGCGCAAGGTAATCTTCTCCACATCGGCCACTGCCGCCTGTACCGGCAATCCTTCTGCCAGCATAAATGCTGCTAAAAGGAGTGCGGCTGCTTGGATTTTACTCTTTTTCTTTCCTTTTAATATAAGGAGGATAATCAGCACCAAAACGATTACGCCTGCGCCGATTCCAACCCAGAAAAAGGGATTTCCAAGCAATCCGCTACTGACAAACAACTCCGGGTCACCGATAAGGCTACCGGTCAAAGTATAACTTTCTCCTGATAAAATTTCGGGAACCTCATTTGGCATACTTCCTTCCGAAGCAGCATAAATACCTTCTGTATTGCTGTACTCAAAGGTAAACTTATTGATATCCCACTTTTCTCTTCCATTGCTGATGGTAATGGAATAATTTATTTCTTCTCCGGCTTTGTATTTTTCTTTGTCTGTTTCAATCGTAACCGTCACGCCGGATTCGCTTACACTGTTTGACGCACCTGCCGCACTCACTTGCATGGGCACAGCACAAATAAGCATAAATGCCGCCACAAGAAATGCGAACATGCTGCATCTTTTCTTCATGTAAAGCTTTTTCATTATAATTCTCCTTGCTATAAAACTTACTTACCCTGACCGTAATAAGCATTCGCTCCGTGTTTTCTGAAGTAGTGCTTATCCTGCAGTTCCTGGGGAGCCGGCTTGATGTCCGGATTAATCAGTTCTGCACGGGATGCCATCTTTGCCACTTCCTCCAGCACCACTGCATTATGTACGGCTTCATGAGCGTCCTTACCCCAGGTAAAGGGGCCGTGATTTTTGCAAAGTACCGCCGGAACGGCTTTCACGTCGATATTTCTCGCTTTGAATTCGTTTACGATAAGAAGTCCCGTGTTCTTCTCATAAGCCTCATCAATTTCCTCTTTTGTCAGAGTCCTGAGGCAGGGTACCTCACCGTAAATGTAATCCGCGTGGGTTGTGCCATAGCAGGGAATGCTTCTTCCTGCCTGCGCCCAGCTGGTTGCCCAAGATGAGTGGGTATGCACTACCCCACCGATTTCCGGAAATGCTTTATATAACTCCAAATGTGTGGGGGTATCGGAGGAAGGATTGTATTTTCCTTCCACCTTCTCTCCGTCCAAATTCATAACTACCATATCTTCGGGTTTTAAGTCCTCGTAAGGCACGCCACTGGGTTTGATTACGAAAAGTCCGCTTTCTCTGTCAATGGCACTTACATTTCCCCATGTAAAAGTTACGAGTTCGTATTTGGGAAGAAGCATATTCGCTTCATAAACAATCTTTTTTAATTCTTCTAACATGATTACATCTCCAATCCTTCAACAGCCGCTCTCTCAATGGCAAGACCTTTTGTATAAAGCTTCATGAATTCATCAAAGCCTTTTACATCCTCTGCATCAGGTTCCACCGTAACACCCTGTGCATCGCCAAACACTTTTTCATTCAGGTAGTCTGCCAGAGTTTCACCCTCTGCTTTGCGAAGCATGTAAGATGCCAGAACTGCAATACCCCAAGCACCGCCTTCGCCTGCTGTCTCCATTACGGAAACGGGAGTATTCATAGCCGCTGCCGTAATTTTCTGTCCCACTCCGGGCGTTTTGTAGAGTCCGCCATGACCGAGCATTTTGTCAATCTGCACATTCTCTTCCTTCTGCATAATGTCCAGACCGGTCTTTAATGCGCCAAGTGCTGTATAAAGGTTTACTCTCATAAAGTTAGCCAGGTTGAAGTTTGCATCCGGCTTTCTGACAAAGAGAGGTCTTCCCTCGTCAAAGCCTGTTACATGTTCACCGGAGAAGTAGTTGTATGCCAGCAGTCCGCCGCAGTCCTTGTCTCCTTCCAGTGCCTTTCTGTAAAGGGTACCGTAAAGTTCGTTTTTATCTACATTCATACCGAAATTCTGCATGCACTCGTCAAAGAGATTTACCCATGCATTCAAATCGGACGTACAGTTATTGCAGTGAACCATACCAACCAAATCGCCGGAAGGAGTGGTTACAAGGTCAATCACATCATAAGCCTTGGAAAGTTCTTTCTCCAAAACTACCATTGCAAATACGGATGTACCTGCGGAAACGTTACCGGTGCGTCTTGCCACACTGTTTGTAGCAACCATACCTGTACCTGCGTCGCCTTCAGGAGGACAAAGGGGAATACCTGCCTCCAACTTGCCGCTGGGATCCAGAAGCGCAGCACCTTCTGCTGTGAGAACGCCTGCCTCTTCACCTGCGGTAAGAACGCCGGGAAGAATGTCGCGGAGTTTCCAATCATACTGTCCTGCAATCAGTTCATCAAACTGTGCAATCATCTTTTCATTGAAATCACCGGTTGCAATATCAATCGGGAACATACCGGATGCTTCGCCAACGCCAAGCACCTTTTTGCCGGTCATTTTCCAATGTACATAACCTGCCAGTGTTGTAAAGTGTGTGATGGCAGGAACATGCTCTTCTTTTTTCAGCACTGCCTGATAGAGATGTGCAATGCTCCATCTCTGGGGAATCGGATAACCAAACAGCTTTGTTAATTCTGCAGAAGCCTGCGCTGTCATGGTATTTCTCCATGTACGGAAAGGAACCAGCAGTTCACCTTCTTCATTAAATGCCATGTAGCCGTGCATCATAGCGGAAAAACCGATGGAACCGATTTTTGTAAGAGTCTCGCCGTATTTGTTCTGCACATCTTTTGCAAGGTCAGCATAACAGTCCTGAAGTCCGGTCCAGATATCGTCCAAGGTGTATGTCCATACGCCGTTCTCAAGACGGTTTTCCCAATCATGTGCACCGGACGCGATGGGAACATTGTCCTCGCCAACCAATACAGCCTTTATTCTTGTGGAACCAAATTCAATACCAAGTGAAGTTTTGCCTTCTGCAATCATTTTCTTTGCCATTTCGCTCATATTATCCTCTTTTCCGCGCCCTGCGCCCAAATGATTATGTAATAGACTTATCTATAATAAATCGAATTCCATTTTAACTCATTTTTGAAGTCACGTAAATTAGTATTGTTGTCAATTACAACACTTTCGA
>CAYRLN010000134.1:0-5094 GCA_964425065.1 uncultured Lachnospiraceae bacterium
AATCTTTTCGCCGTTCTTCAACTGGGCTTCAAAACGTCCGTTGAAAATAGGTTTCAAATAACCAATCTTGGCCACATTGACAATAATGGATTTGGAGATTCTCAAGTAGTCCGTATGCCCGTACTCTTCTTCCAACTCATACAATTTCTTATGTACTTCGTACGTCCCCTTCGCAGTATAAGCAAACACTTTATTATCCACAGATTCAAAATAGTAAATGTCTTTAAGAGACAATTTCAGGATTTTATCCTCTATATATCCGGTCAACTTATCCTGATCCGATTTTAAGGAATAAATCAAATTCATTAGTTTTTCATCCATGACGGCACAACGGACAATGATTTCGTCCTCTTCGCCCGGCTTTGGTGTCTCAATCGTAATCTTCATCTTTTTACCTCTTTTTTTCGGGTTCCTCCTTATTTTATGCAGGCTATCTATCCGTTTTTTTCGTAAACTTCAGCGCACATGCCCCGAAAACCAAAAACATTATACCACAGCCAAGCAATAATATCCATTCCTCCGCCACCGTCATGGTATGCCCAAACACTTCCAGGTCAATTCCCATTTCCAGGTTATATTCCGGGATGAATTCTGCCGGGGTACCTTCAAACGTTTTTTGTACAATATCCTGAAGCATAACCTTTCGAAACATTGCCGTGCTGTAAAGAACCGGTGTGCATTTCATCATTCCTCCGATGACTTCCGATAAAGAACCGATGGGAATATAGATACCGCCAAGGAAACCTACCAAAGTTCCGATGACCGTTCCCAGTCCGCTCCACGCCCCTTCTGTTTTTGCAACCATGGTAAGCAAATACATCAGTGTGGCGAAAACAAAGGAATTTACCATAATCAGTCCAACAATCTGCAAATGAGTCATGGCAGAAAAAGGCTCCATTCCCTTGGTTACACTGTAAACTTCCGTGAGCGCCAGTGTAATCAGACATACAATCAGGGAAGAAATCCATGCCGCTGCAATATAACTTGCGGCAATTACCATTCTGCTCACCGGTGCGGTATAGATAGAACTCATCTTTCCGTTTACCCTATCCTTAATCATACCGGAAAAGGAAGCCAGGGTGACCGTCACTCCGTTAATGGAAAGAATCCCCGCGCTTGTCCATGCAAGAACAAGAAGTTCGGCATTTTCTTTATCTGCTGCCGCGTCCCTTCCCGGAAACTGCGCCAGAAAATCCGTGATTGCCATTATATTCATATCTCCCAAAAAGAACATCATCAAACAAATTACTATCAATGTAGAAAGCAGTGAAAAGAAAACCGCCCCTCTGTCCCTTAAATATACCTTTATATTACGTCCTGTTAACGCCAAAAACTGCTCCATCTTATTTCTCTCCTCCTTCCAGTTCTCTTCCCACAGCATTCAAAAAAACATCATCCATATTTCCCTGGATTACCTCAAATCCGGCAAGCAACTCTTCTTTTTCTTTTAGTAACGGCATGGCTTCCATGGTACCTGCCACCTGAACACTCTCCGTATGTCCGTCTTTATAATAAAGGAACGCCTTATCCATGGCGTATTTCTCTTTCAGTTCAAAGGGCGTACCGGAGGTAATTATTTTCCCGTGGTCTAAAATAATAATGTTGTCCGCCTTAGCTGCCTCTTCCATATAATGGGTAGTCAGGAAAACCGTCATTTTCTCCGTCTTTTGCAACTCTTCTATGGTGCTCCATACATCCACTCTGGTGGCGGGGTCAAGACCGGTGGTGGGTTCATCCAAAAACAGAATCTCAGGAGTATGCATCAGTGCCGCTGCAATCTCGCATCTTCTCTTCTGGCCACCGGAAAGCATTTTATATTTCTTTTTCATGATTTCTTCCAGTTTTAGTATCTTACTCAGTTTCATGCACTGCTTTTTCGCTTCCGCTTTGGTTGCTCCATGCAGGATACCTCTGCACATCAGATTTTCCTGCACACTTAAAAGTTCATCCAAACAGTTCTGTTGATACACAATTCCGATTTTATTCCGAATCGACTTATCCCCTTTTCCCAATTTCTCCCCGCAGATTTCCGCACTTCCCTCATCCGGGGTAAGGAGCGTTGCCAGCATATTAATTACCGTTGTTTTGCCTGCTCCATTTACTCCCAAAAAACCAAGCAGCGTCCCCTTTTCCACTGTAAAGGACACATGGTCTACCGCTGTAAAGTCACCGTATTTCTTTGTCAGATTGTCTACTTTTATCACATTCATTTTATTTACTGCTCCTCCTCGTTTTGATGTTCGTATCATATCAACGCCCCGGAAATGTTTCAATGGGAGTAACGGTAAGTTACATTTTGGAAAGGGTAAGTTGCACAGGGAACATGGTAACTGTTTATAAATAAAAAAATCCCCTCCCGGTGCAGTTTTTAGTTCTGCTCCCGAAAGGGGATTCTTTCCTACAATATATTTCCTTTTTTTACTCTGAACAAAATCTGTTTGTCGTTAAAGATAGGATTGTCCGCTCCCACGCCGATAAAGTCTTTGCCAAACATATCGTACATACTGCTTATCATGGTAAAGGGCGGTACCTTACCCAGAATCTTTTCCCCATCGGAAAGCATCGCACAGTGTACGGGCATGGTATAGTCACCATTTTCCGCAAAGCCGCCACCGCTGTATTGTACCGGAATGACGCAATATCTTCCGTCCAGCAGTTCTTTTACCGTCTTTTTGCTGCGCTCAATTCTTAAATTGAGAGAGCCGGGTCCGGGAATATCCGCATAGTCCATGTAAGCATTTTGAGTATGTGGAATGCCATATTTCTTTGCTGTCTTTTTATCTGCATATCCGCTTACCACAACGCCTTTGTCGATAAATACCCTTTTGTCCCCCTCTGTTACGCAACCGTCACCATCCCAGAAACGGTTAAACCAACATTCTTCATCTGATACGTCATGAATCAGGGTAAACTCCTCCGAGAAAACCTTCTCTCCTATTTTATCTGAGAGAAGAGAGGTTTTCAGGGCCATATTCTCTCCCTCCAGATTGCCGCTTAATGTTCCCAACAAACCATAATACTGGGTATCGATAATAATTTCCTCCGGCAGTTCCACCTCGGTTTCATAATTGGCAAGATAATTGTCTGCCATCTTGGTGAACACTTCCATATCGAAATCCCTTAAACTGAAACTAAATCCTCCATCAGAAATATCTTTACTGTCCACATGTTTAAAACCGATAAATACACTTACCGCACAGTCTGTATTAGAATAATCCAGCCCCTTTTCATTTGTCATAGACTGAGTTGATTTCTTCTGACTGAAAGTGGCATGGAAAACAAAACGGGGATAGTTTTCGCAAATATAAGCCATGCACTCTTTTGCAATCGTCATCAGTTCCTTGTCTTCCACTTTTCGCTCAGTCTTGTCACGGCTTCGTTTTCCTGTCTCCAATTCAAAGGGATAGGGGCGGGGTCTTACTTCCAAGTTCTCTTCTGCCTTTGCATAACCTTCTTCATCGGTAATCTCCCCTACCTGATAGTGCACTCCCACCTGACCGTCTCTGTGTACCCGGTAAGATGCAGAATGTGAACTGCTTTTATGAAAAGACAACAGTTTGTTTTCTTCATATTTTATTTCGGAATAAACTTCTTCCAACAAATATTTTTCTCTCATAGCCCCTCCTAATTCACGCTTAGTTTTTTAACCCTGATACTGGGACCACCTGCGGAAACTTTAACACTCTGTCCGTTTTTACCACAAGTATATTCATCAAAAAGTTCAAAATCTGTTCCCACGGCATCAATATCAAACAGTGTTTCGAAAACACTGCCTGTCAAAACATTGATTCTGAGAGGTTCGCATATTTTACCATTACGAATACGGTAAGACGTATGCGGTTTTAACGTGAATGTGGCCTGACCGGTACCATACTCTACATCATGGACATAAATTCCGTTTTCCACCTCTTTTATCATCTGTTCCGGATCATCTGTTCCGCCTGCCATAAAGGTGTTCGTCATGCGCACCACAGGAAAACGGTTAAAATCCTGTGCCCTACAGTTTCCCGTAAGTTCTTCTTCAAGGGCTGCTGCAGACTTGGCATCATGAAGTCTTCCGGTAAGAATGCCGTCTTTCATAAGCCATACTTCCCCGGCTTTTGTACCCTCATCATCATAAGGAGTATATCCATGATTTAAAAGGTCGCCTCTGTCGCAGATGGAAACCTTTTCATTTCCGACTTTTTTACCCATAACCCATTCTTCCCGGAGTGTCTTGTCATTTAACATAAAATCTGCTTCACTTTTATGTCCGAAACTCTCATGGGTAAACATAGCTGTGGTAACGGGGGAAAGTACGCAGGTATATTCTCCCGGCTCAGCAGGCACCGCATTCTTTGCAAATTCAAGGTTTCTGTCCCGCTCTGCACAAATTTCGTCCTCTTGCCCAAGAAGGTCTTCCATACAAAGCCTGATAATATGTTTTCCACCATAAGTTGTGACTCCGTCCACGGTAAATCCATAAAATGCTGTCAAAGTGCAGCTTTGCATATCCTGAATGATTTCTGCACCTTTGCTGGAATAAAAACTTTTCTTGCGGTAACTACATTGTACCCCTAGATTCCAATCGTTCATCTCGGGAATATTTTTGTCCACGCAGGCATCCACATAATGATCCACCAGTTCTTTCCACTTGGAGCGGCTGATGTTTCTTACATCCCTCTCCCCTTCAAACCTTACTACATTATCCTTGTTTACCTGCAGATTTTTCACCATGGGATGGTTCAAAATATCCGGATTGGGCGTAGCAACTGTGGCCAGGTTGTCCAGTTCTTTTTGAATATCCCCCAGTTTATTTGTGGTGCTGGTATACCACATGTTGCCGTCAAACACACGAATCATGGCTCCTGTCACTTGTGCGGTTCCGTCTGACTCAAGTTCATCGTTCTTCATGGCAAGCCACATGCTATACTGCTCTTCGATTCGTACATCTGCGTACAAATCCTTTGGAAATTGATACATACCCCTTTTCCTCCTTCATCCTTTTGTTTATTACTTTACTACCTTATCATCCTATATATTATATCGTTCTAAATGGAATGTAAATACTTTCTTTTGTCCCATTTACGCCCAAAAGTCAGAGCTAATTTGGAT
>CAYRLN010000135.1:0-746 GCA_964425065.1 uncultured Lachnospiraceae bacterium
ACCACATTACCAAGCTCATCCACTGCAATTAATCTGTCAGCGTCACCGTCAAATGCAAGACCCACGTTAGCTTTTTCATATACGACACGTGCACGAATTTCTTCCATATGTGTAGAACCACAGTTGGCATTAATATTTGTTCCATCCGGATTGTTATGTATTGCAACAACCTGTGCTCCCAGTTCCTTTAAGGCTTCCACGGAAGTGTAATAGGATGCACCTTCTGCACAGTCCACAACAATCTTTAATCCCTGGAGATTTACATTTACCGCACGGATAGAATGGTTAATATACTCTTCTCTTGCATCGGTTCTGTATTTGATTTTACCAATACCGGTTCCGGTAGGAAACTTCACATCCTGCATGCCGGAATGAATCAAAGCATCAATCTCGTCTTCCAGTGCATCAGGAAGTTTATATCCCTCTCCGTTAAAGAACTTGATACCGTTGAATTCCACCGGATTATGGGACGCTGAAATCACTACACCTGCATCCACCTTATATTTTTTGGTAAGATATGCTACCGCCGGAGTGGGAAGTACTCCCACGTAAATGCAGTTTGCTCCAACCGAGCAAGCTCCTGCCATCAATGCATTTGCCAGCATATCGCCGGAAATACGTGTATCACAGCCAACCATGATTGTAGGCTTGTGTTCCTTTTCTTTTGTGAGAACATAAGCTCCGGCCTGACCAAGTTGCATCGCAAGTAAGGGAGTCAACTCTTCGTTGGCAACACCTCTCACTCC
>CAYRLN010000135.1:756-5091 GCA_964425065.1 uncultured Lachnospiraceae bacterium
AATAAACGTGCCATTTTGTTAAAACCTTTCTACATTTCTTCTATAATCTGTATGCTAACAGTCACCATCGTTTCGCGGGACTGAGTAACATTGCCTTTGATATCGAAATCCACAGGTATCAGATAAATACCGGGCTCAATTTCTTCATATTCCATGCTTTCCATCCAGTTATCAATCTGGATATAGCCCTGAATTTTGCTGCTGTCTATATCATCAAAATCTGCCTCGAGACCGCTCAGATACAAATTAAACTCATCGACGTTTTCATCCAGACTGACCGTATAGCCCTCAGGCACGCCGACTACGTGAATCTGTTCTGCGGATATTTTAAACACTTCTTCCTGTAATGCTTCAATATACACAGTAACCGTAATCTTATTGACATCATCAATTACTGTCACATCATCCGGTAAGAACCTCTTAATACTATATGTTTTTACCAGGTTCTGCGTGTCGTCTGTGATATCTAAATCCGATGCCGGAATCACTATTTTACTTATGCCGGCAATTGTTTTTTCATCACCTGCAATTGTGACAGAGTCAACAGACTGTGTGACTTCTCCCGTAGCCTTATACCCTTCTGCAGGCACACCCATTGTCTCTACCTCAATAGGCACTTCCTTGGTCACAAGAATGGGGACGGTTACTTTTACCGAAGTTGCATTCATAGTAACAGATGCAGTGGAAACCTGTTTTCCGTCAACATCGTACAAAAGAATATCTGCATAGGTAGAGATTGCGCTGGTCGAATCGCTTACATCCACCCTAAGGACTGCGGAACTGATTCTGGAAATCACAGATTCCGGACCGGAAACTTCCACCCGGTTCTGGTCCATATTCGGTGTTCCTACAATATATCCATCTTCCGGCTCACCCACCGTTTCGGTTTTCAACATGAGTCGTTTGGATTTTCTGTCCTCGATATTCAATTTCACTTTATCAATGCTACCGGTAATACTTCTGATTTCATCATTGGAACGAAGTGAATAATACGTAATCGCCACCGTACCATTTGCCGTCACATTGGAGAAATCTGCCTCTGCAATAATGTCTGACGCACTGAGATTATCTAACAGGGAGCGGCTTGCCTCCACCCTGACTCTCACAGTATCCGTATCATCAATTACTTCATATACTTTGTTCTGATCCGTCAGAACATTTGTATTCACCATGTTTATCTTAATATTGGAAAAACTCTTTTCATCTACCGGGTCATCGATGTTGATTACCACGAACCAAAGAATAAACGCAATAACAAGGGAGAGAATTTTTAAGAGGAGGTTATTGGTCAGTCGTTTTTTCATTCTTGCCTTTTCCTCCTATTCTTATGGTCTTGCGCAGGTCTGTTTCACCCTTGTTCTGGATGCTTCTCAGGCGCTGTTTCAGTGTTTCACCATCTAAACCGCGTTCCAGTGAGCCTTTATATGCCACGCTGATTTTGCCGGTTTCCTCCGACACAATAACAGTCAGGGAATCCGTTACCTCAGAAATACCCAGACCGGCACGGTGTCTTGTTCCCAATCCTTTATCCAGATTCAGATTATCGGACAAAGGCAGATAACAGGTTGCAGAAGTCACTCTGTTTCCCTTCACGATAACCGCACCGTCGTGTAACGGTGTGTTGTGTTCAAATATGTTGATGAGCAGCTGGCTGGTAACGATTGCATCCAGTTCGATGCCCGTTCTCTCAAAATCACCCAAGGGTTGCTGTTGTTGGATTACTATAAGGGCACCCGTTCTGGCTCTTCCCATCTCCACACAGGCTCTTGCGATCTCATTAATCGTCTTGTCAGAAAACAAACCTTCCTCCCGCTTGCCGGCTACATCAAAATTAAACATGCTGCGAATGAATTTATTGTTTCCCAACTCTTCAAGCGCTTTCCGAAGTTCCGGCTGCATAACCACAATTATCGCCGTCACGGCAAAACTAAGGATATTGCTGGCCATCCACAGAATCGTATTCATGCGGAAATAAGCTGCCACAAGTAAAAAGGCACCTATCACTAAAATACCCTTGAGCAAAGCCCATGCACGGGTATTTTTAATCCATATTAAGATGTGGTAAATCAGGAAGGAGATAATCAAAATCTCCACGACGTCCGTAATGTCCATTGACGGCATACGAAGGTCTAAATCCTCTACAATGGATTTGATGTAATTCATAGTGTACCTCTGTTGCTATTTTCGTTAAATATTATAATTCTTCGTAATCATCCAAGAAGGAATCCTGCGCATCCTCCGTATTCCCCGTAACGGTTTTGTTAGCAGAGACGCCTCTGCCGCTCCGCACTCTGTCATACTGGGCGGAACGTCCGGGGACCCCCGTTCTCTCTGTCGTAAC
Organism: uncultured Lachnospiraceae bacterium; assembly: GCA_964425065.1. GTDB lineage: Bacteria > Bacillota > Clostridia > Lachnospirales > Lachnospiraceae > Acetatifactor. The sequence goes on from CAYRLN010000135.1 coordinate 3,098, forward strand.
AGGCCTACCCGATGCCGCAGTTTTTCCCGCTGTCGCAGGCCTGCCCGATGCCGCAGTTCTTTCCGTCGGGGTGGCCGGTCTGCCTTTTACCTGGGAATTGATTTTCTTAACTGTTTTTTCCGGCGTTGCCACAGTCATTTTGGGCACCGCTTTTACGTAATAATAATACTCGTCATCTTCAAACTGTAATTTCTCTGTTCTGCTGTAATCCACACTGAAGAAGAAGAAATGAAGCACCATGCCGATTGCAACAGCAAGCAGGGAACCAAGCAGGACACCGGCAATCGATACATTTGTGTCATACATCAAATCACCCACCAAAAGTACCACTGCATCAATTAAGGCTCCGGCAACAATTGCAATGCTCCAATTGTAATCCACCGACATGCGGCGGATCATGTATACTGTGATTACCGTAATAGCGAACGCGATAATTACCACAAACATTGCGCGGTTTCCAATCAGATAATCAATTACCATACGCAATCTCGCTGTGGACTCTGCCTCATCCATACTACTGATAACCGCAGCATTGTTCGATACAAAATTCATCATGTAATGAATCACAACACCACAGCCAACGGAAACCGCTGAGGAAGGGGTTCCTGTAAGACCGGCACAGACAGGCATCACATAAGGGATATTCCAGTGGAAACAAATCACTGTCAATATTACCTTCAGGGAATCCTTCGGTACCAGACGCAAAAACAGAAGTGCCATCACCAGGAACACACACAGTCCCACAAGTGCCACCTCTATAGCCAACGCATAAAAATGCAACAGTATGAAAAGCGCTCCGAAAACAAGCACAAAACCGGTGGGCAGGAAAGAGCACAGGAGGGACACAATCAATACCACCCCCATGTTGTCTACTGCTTCCATATAGCCCAAGCGGCCGTTAATCATAAGCAAAGTAACGAGACTTAAGCAAAACTTTACAACGGGCAAAATAAAAACCTCGTACTTACCATATACTTTCTTCATTATTTCTTTAAATTCCAGCATCGTTCTCATGTCTGACTATAACCTTTCCATTCACGAATTCTTCTCGTACATATTCGCCAATTTTTTGAGATTGTTCAAATAGTTCTTCTGTGCCTTTTTCGCCTTACTGTACCGCACGGTGTAAACCACATAAGAAACCAACGCATACCCCGCCACAAACACTAAAAAAACCGTAAGCACATTTTGCGCGAACAGAAACAGGTCCATTTTGTATATATCCTGCATGAAATTCTCGAAATCATAGAGAATATAGAGTGCAAACCCAATGACAAACGCAACGCTTGCACATAAAACGGACTTCAACACACCGATACCGACATAATCACTTCTGAAGAAACTCCCGATTGCACCGTTCTTTTTCCCTTCATGGGTTTCGTAGGATGCCAGTCTCGTCATCAAAATAATTCTTTCTTCGTTTAACATCATTTAGCCTCTTTATAAAAATCTCATCCTGTCCTTCTCTTTGGAAGACTTGTTGGCAGTAAGTTCCGGCTGGGGTGTTGCTTGGGGAGTAATCGCCCTGTTGAAACCACGTGCCATATCACTTTTGCAACGCTGGCAAAAACGGCCACAGTAAATAGCAGTGCCACAATTCTCACAGTGAAGCACGATACCGGAGCCTTCCATCAACTCCAAACGTTCCTCTCTGAGCCACTGGTGAATCTGGGAAACCTCAACCTCGCACACATCCGCCACTTCCTGAATCAACGCACCTTTGTGCTCTCTTACATATTCTTTTACCTCATTAAATTTTTTATCCATTTCTTCAATCTTACCATTCAATAAAACTAAAGTATGACTTTTAGGTAACTTTCTAAATAAAACAAATTCTTGCTCACCCATTAAAAGTACTAAGTCATTATCTAATGATGTGATATTAGTCATTTTCTTAGTATCTTTACCTTCTTTTAATTGATTAAGCAATTCAATTGTTTCATCAGTTACATCTTTAACATTAAAGAATGTGTTTTTAGTGCCAGTCCCTATTT
>CAYRLN010000136.1:0-5082 GCA_964425065.1 uncultured Lachnospiraceae bacterium
TTTTTCTTCCCGCTCCGCATTATTTGGGCTTCTGTCTCCTTGAAAATATTTTGCACCAACCCAGAATTCCGAGGGACTGTACTTCGACAAATCATGCATTAACCCTTGTCTGTATAATCCAATTTTAAAACACCCCTTTAACACAAGATACTTGTGATAAGAAATGGTCTTAAAATGTTTCCATATCTTCATGTCTACTTCTTTCCGCCTTTACTGCTTTGAAACACGCACATACTTCTTGGAGAAATGCAGATGCATCTATTCTCATCTATGATAATCTCTTTGTCCTTCTCGGTACATAAACACAATTCCCACTGTTCTCCCTTGGGAAGTTTGGGAAGCGCATAAAAATGATCTTCCCAATGCATGTTTATGCCAATATAGAAAGAATTGTCTTCCCTCACCCTATCGATGCGCGCATACTTTCCACAGAGCATAATTCCGATTTGATGACTATATCTTTCCATCATGGGTTTCCACGGTTCTTCTCCGTGATAGGACAAATCAGGATAGCCGCTGGCTATATAGTCCATAAGCCGGAGTTGTTTTTCCTGCCTCAAAACCGGATGCTCCTTTCTGAGCGACACCAGTTCCTTGAAAAACTCATACAGTTCCGCATTCTTCTCTAAATCCTTCCAGTCAAGCCATGTAATCTCGTTATCCTGACAATAAGGATTATTATTTCCCTCTTGCGAGTTTCCAAATTCATCTCCCATAAATATCATGGGTGTGCCTTGTGAAAAAATAAGAAGTGTCATGAAATTTTTGATTTGCTGCATGCGCAATTTGGCAAGCCATTTTTTCTTTGCAGGACCTTCCATGCCACAATTCCAACTGAAATTATAATCACTTCCATCTTTGTTTTCTTCCCCGTTTGCCTCATTATGCTTTCTCTCATAACTCACAACATCCATAAGAGTAAAGCCATCGTAATTAGAAACATAGTTAATCTTTCCCGCATAGGAAGGCTGCATCCGCATGGATTCCAATGCCGTTGTCACCATATCCTCGTCTCCTTTTACGAAACGGCGCATCACGCCGGAAAAATCATCGTTATAAATTCCGTATCTTCTTTCTTCTGCTTTTTCATTTCCTTCTTTAGCAAAGCTATAATACCAGAGTTTAATGTCTTTCAGTACCGGGTCCGAACAGATTAAATCCATAGGGGTACACTGTCCCTTGATATGAAATCCGTCCACATGGTATTCCAACACCCAGTAATGTAAAATGTCCAATATTTCCCATGGGCCCACTTCGCCCGGAAAATAAAACTGCAAAACTGCCTCCATACCGTTTTGATGTAAATTTTTAATCAAATCTTTTAATTCGTTTACACTGTCATCGGAGGCATAACTGTTCTTCGGGGCATAGTAATACCCTTTTGTATATCCCCAATAATTTCGTCCAAGGTCCCACACCTTTTCATCACTGCCCTCATCCGGCATCTTAAAAAACTTGTTTGCTTCCCTGTTTACCCCTTTTTCATACACTTCGTCAAACTCGTAAACAGGTTGAAATTCAATTGTTGTGACACCCAGATTCTTTAGATATGGGATTTTTTCTTCCACACCCTTAAAGGTTCCTTTATTCTTCACTTTGGAAGAGGCATGTTTGGTAAAACCCCTTACATGCATTCCGTAAACAATACACTCTTCATAAGGAATTTGGGGCTTCTTATCTTCTGCCCAATCATACGGCGCTAAAGGAAAAACAGCCTTTTTTCCTTTCACACCACATAAATCTCCATAAATCTCATTTCCGGCGAATTTACGGGCATAGGAATCTGTTACAACAGCATCTCCTTCATAAAACTCATACAAAAAACTTTTTGCCATAATCCCCTGAATGCACATAGTATGTACATTTCCCACCCGGTATTCTTCCGGAAACGGAATTCTTTCTATTTCTTTTCCGCTTTTCTCATCATACAAAATAACCCCACAGTCCTTTGATGCACTGACAAATGCAAACTGTATTTCCTTGCCACACACACTTACCCCAAGAGGTGCGATTTTACCCATTGTTTTTTTCATTCTCATAAAGTTACCCTTCCCTGTATACTTTATTTTATTACAACATTTATTATAACATTGCGAACTTAATCAGAAAAGGATATAATGTAAAAAAAAAGCAAAGGAGGTCTCTCTATGGCAAAGAAAGATTATGCAGAAGAAGAAATGACTGTTGAATTGGAATTAGAAGACGGCGAGAAAGTCACCTGTGCAGTTATTACTATTTTGGAAGTAAACGAAAAAGATTATATCGCACTTATGCCTCTTGATGAAAACGGACAGAATGATGACGGGGAAGTATGGTTCTATGGATACCGTGAGGATGAAAAGGATCCTAACGTAGAACCCGAACTGATTTTCATTGAGGATGATGAGGAATACGAAGCTGTCGCTGATGCTTTTGATGAATTCTTAGATAATGTGGAATTTGACGAATTGGTGGATGACGCTGAATAATCCTTTGTAAGAGGATTTTCCGTCCGGACATTATTTTTCTTTTTCAGCAGCGGATTTAAAAAACGGGAAGGAAGTCTTGGATACTCCGGTGTGCCTTTCAGGTATAGGATATCCAAGATTTTTTTTGCTCTGGTCATGGCTACATAAAAGAGCCTTCGTTCCTCTTCGATTTCTTCCTTTTTTCTGCAGCGTTTGCCCGGAATGACGCCTTCGTTTGCATCCGGAATACAAACATAAGCAAACTCTAACCCCTTTGCGCCGTGCATGGTCATAAAATGTACTCCCTCCCAACTTCTTTCCGGCAAAATATTTTTCAAAAAATCCTCCAGTTCAAATACCCAGACTTTTAAATCCTTATAATTTTCTCCGTGTTTCCGAATGTGTGACAGAATTTTTTCCCATTCTTCCAGCCATACCTTTGCTTCTATTCCCTCTGTTTTTTCCAATGTTATCGCGATATTTTTCAATACATTTTTATAACCCATAACGTGATAGATAAAATGGATTGCCGGTATTGGTAACTGTTTCGAAAGAAGTTTTCTCTTTGTTTCATTTCCGTCCATTTTATTCCACACGGCCGGTGCACGATTTCTTTTTCCCACTACAAATTCAAGACACTGTATCATTTCTTTCGCAACGAAGTGTTCGCCTATACTTTTCCTGTTTTCTTTTCCGAAGCAATGAATTCCCTTTTTTTGCAAAAACAGCATCAGTGCCTCCTGCTCTTTGTTTGACCTTGTAATGATTGCCATATCGGAAAAAGAAAGCCCTTGTTCCTTTTTCAAATCTAGGATTTGGCATGCAATATACTCATATTCCTCTTTTTTACTCTCAAAGCCAATGCAATTCACTGCTTCTCCTTCCTCCGTTTTTGCACACAAATCCTTCAAAAAGCGCTCTGTATTTTCATTGATCACGGCCATGGCTGCATCCACAATCTGCTTTGTGCTTCGATAATTCATTTCCAAATAGTAATTTTCTGCTTCGGGATATCTCACCCCGAAATTCTTCATTACCGCCGGTTTGCTTCCCCGAAATCCATAAATGGACTGGTCATCATCCCCCACTACCATAAGTTCATTTTCCGGTGCGGCCAAAAGAGCCAAAATCTCCTCCTGCTCATAATTGATATCCTGGTATTCATCCACCAAAATATATTTATGCCTGTGTTTCAGTTGTTTTAACACCTGTGGCTTGTTTTGGAAAAGATTCATAACCAGTCCGGCCATATCATCAAAATCCAATTTTCTTTCTTTCCGCATTTCCTCCTTTACCTGTTGTGCAATCAATTTTGCCTGTTCTTCTGTAACTCCATCCGGCATAAGCGACGCAAAATCATGAAAAAAACGCAAAACGTCCCCATAATCTTCCAAGTCAATCCCCTGTCGTTCCAATATGCCTTTTATAAATTGTTTCTTTTCTTCTGTTTCAAAAAGTGAATTGTTATTGTACGAATCGTACTCTTTTAAGATTTGATAAAAGAAAGAATGAAAAGTACCGAACCAGACTCCGGCAAATTTGCCGCCTGTACTTTCTTCAAAACGGCTCTGCATAGAAAGGGCCGCCGCTTTCGTAAATGTGATGACAAGAATTGTATCAGGAGATACCTGTTGATATTCTATCAGATAAATAATCCTGTTTACAATGGTATATGTTTTCCCACTTCCGGGACCGGCTAACACAATAGCCGGTCCTCCCGGATGGGTTACAGCCCTTCGCTGGGCCTCACTTAACATAGATAAATTAAGCATTCTGTAATTTTTCGATACCTTTACGGATACGGGCCAGAGATTCCTCTTTTCCCAGAATCTCCATAATCTCAGTTGCACCGGCAGGTGTCATCTGCTTGCCGGATACTGCTGTTCTTATAGGCCACATAACATATCCGTTTTTGCACTCTTTCTTTGCCACATACTCAGAAAGAGTTTGATAAAGAGCATCATTGCTGTAATCTTCCTGTACCTCCAAAATAGGAAGTAAATCCTTCAAAACTTCCAAAGAAGATGCCACGTCTGTCTTCATCTTTTTGTGCGTATACATTTCAATGTCATACTCGGGAAGTGTTTCAAAAAAATCTACCTGACCAGCAATATCGGGGAACACCTCGATACGTGTCTTCACCATTGCAGCAATTTTCTTCAAATCAAAGTCTTTTGTAAGTGTCTGTTTCAGATAAGGCTCTGCGATCTCATAGAACTTATCAAAATCCATAGCTTTTAAGTACTCGCCGTTCATCCATCTAAGCTTCACAATATCGAATACCGCAGGAGATTTGCTGATTCGTTTGTAGTCGAAATTCTGAATCAGTTCATCCAGTGTGAAAATCTCACGGTTATCTTCAGGGCTCCAGCCAAGAAGCGCAATATAGTTTACAATCGCCTCTGTTACAAATCCCTGCTCCAACAAATCTTCAAAAGAAGAATGTCCGCTGCGCTTAGAAAGCTTCTTATGATTTTCATCTGTGATCAACGGCAGGTGTACATAAACGGGAACTTCCCAGCCAAATGCATCATACAGTCTCACATATTTGGGTGAAGAGGACAGATACTCGTTACCTCTTACTACATGAGTAATGTTCATAGTATGGTCGTCTACAACATTTGCGAAGTTATAG
>CAYRLN010000137.1:0-5065 GCA_964425065.1 uncultured Lachnospiraceae bacterium
AGACCGGCGATAATCTCAGTCTTTACCGTAGTGTTGTTCTCTTTGAGTTTGAATAATTTTTCAAACATGGTTTTTAACCCTCCTATGTAGTTTTTTTAGAGAAACAATGGGTTAGACCCCACCTCTATTGTAAAAGCATGCGCTTTACAATCTGATCCGTGTGTGCATAAATATCCGATGCACTTTCCGATGTGAAAAATTCTCCGTCTTTATAAAGAATCCTTCCGTTTATCATTGTCATTACAACGTTTTGTTTGCTTCCACTGTACACAAGATTTTTGGAAATGTTATGTATCGGCTGCATGTTTGGCTGTTGTAAGTCAATCAGAATCATATCCGCCATTTTGCCCTCTTTTAAAACGTCTGCATCTGCAAGGCCCATGGCATGCGCACCGTTTACAGTGGCCATTTTAAGTACCTTTGATGCGTCCATACAAGCCGCATCCCTCTCCTTAAGTTTAGCCAGTACCGATACCAGATACATTTCCCGGAACATGTCCAGACAATTGTTGCTCGCCGGTCCGTCCGTACCGATTGCAACCGGAATTCCTTCCCCTATGTAACGGCTGACAGGTGCGATTCCGCTTGCCAATTTTAAATTTGAAGCCGGATTTGTGACTACATACATGCCACGTTTTTTCATGATTTCCACTTCCTTGTCGGACACATGGACACAATGATAACCGCCACCGCCATAATCAAACAACCCCAGGGAATCCAAAAACAAAATAGGTTCTACCCCATATCTGCCCTTGCATTCTTCCGCTTCTTTTTCTGTTTCATTCATGTGGGCAAACACCGGAGCCTGCAATTTATGGGAAAGTTCAGCCAGTCCCTGCAACAATTCTCTTGAAGTGGTATATTCCCCATGAAATCCGAGCTGATAGGAAATAAGCCCTTTTTCATGATTCCATTTCAAATATTCCTTTTCTGTCTGTTCCACAGAAGAAGTAAAATCATTTAATCCGCTGACCAGCACACATCTCATGCCCATGTCCCGGCAGGCTGCTCCTACCGCATCCGGATTAATATACATGTCAAAAATGCCTGTAACGCCACTGGTCAGGTACTCCAGTACCGCTAATTTCGTAAATTCATAAATATCCTCTGCCCTAAGCAGTGCTTCATTCGGAAATACTTTTTTATGAAGCCAATCCTGCAAAGGCAAATCATCCGCATAAGAACGCAAAAAAGTCATTGCAGAATGGGTATGAGCATTTTTAAAACCGGGCATCAGAAGATTACCGTGACAATCGATTTCCTTATCCCAAACAGGATTTTCTTTTGGAACATTTGAGGTTACTCCCTCTGTACCGACAAATGCAATTCTCTCATCTTTTACCCAGACTTCCCCTGTGAAAACAGGCCTGTCCTCTTCCATTGTTAAGATTCTTGCATTATACAGTCTGATATTCATGCTATGGTTTCTCCTCCAAAGCCACGGGGCAACAACTCAGATAACGTATATATCTCATATTCGTCTATGGATTTTGCAACAATGATTTGGAAATCATCCTCGCAAAACTCCTTCATTACCTGCCTGCACACTCCGCAGGGATAAGCGTAAGTTTCAGGTTTTTCGCCCTTTTTACCGCCACAAACTGCAATCACCCTGAAACTTCTTTCACCCTCACTAACCGCTTTAAAAAATGCGGTACGCTCTGCACAGTTGGTGGGACCATAAGCCGCATTTTCAATGTTACATCCGCTGTAAACCTTTCCGTTTTCCGCAAGGAGTGCCGCCCCCACCGCATAACCGGAGTAAGGAACATAAGAAAAGTTTCTGGCATCAAGGGCTGTTTCTATCAGATTTTTAATATTCTCTTTTGTCATAAACGCTTCTCCACCGACTTATTCAAACATCGGCACGGCAGTCAGCAGTAAATTTGCGAAATTTTTAGAAGCCATATCCGCTGCTTCCTGCACTTCCTCGTGATTCAGTGCCTTTCCACTCATACCTGCCGCCAAATTGCTGATACAGGATACCCCACAAATGCGAAGTCCCATATGATTTGCTGCAATTGCCTCCACAACCGTGCTCATGCCAACCGCATCCACGCCAAGTGTCCTCATCATACGGATTTCCGCCGGCGATTCATAAGAAGGGCCGGTAAGCTGGGCATACACACCCTCTTTTAAATCAATACTATTTTCCGCCGCACTTTTTCGTAAAATTTCCTGTAAATCCAAATCATAAATCTGAGACATATCCGGAAAACGGACGCCCAGTTCGTCAATATTTTTACCAATCAAAGGATTCGGTGCAAAAGTGGCAACATGGTCGGTCAGCATCATCAAATCGCCGGCACTAAAATCCCAGTTTACACCGCCTGCCGCGTTGGTCAGGAACAAAATCTTTGCTCCCATCATACCCATAAGCCTGACAGGAAGCACTACGTCAGAAATATCATAACCTTCGTAGTAATGCACCCTTCCTTTCATGCACACAACCTTTTTTTCACCAATATATCCAAATATAAACCTGCCTGCATGTCCGGGAACCGTAGATACCGGAAAACCTTCTATTTCGCTGTAAGAAATCTCAGCCTCAACCTTGATATGAGAAGCGAAATCTCCCAGTCCTGAGCCAAGAACAATGGCTACCTCCGGCACAAAATCAGTCTTACTTCTGACACATTGCAGACAACGCTGTAATTTTTCAAAAATGGGGTTCATAAAACCACTCCTTTTCACTCTATTTATTATAACAACCCCAAAGGATAATGACAATCAAAAAAACGGTTCTGGGACTAATATCCTAGAACCGTTTTACTATTGTTACTTTAGTTATTTTATCTTGCGTATTCTTCCTTCGTGCTATACTGTTTTGACTTCAAATAAGCAGGAATGTTTACCGATTCCCCGTTAATAACAATATCTGCATGCTTGTGGGCAATTTCAAGCATATATGTATTCTGGTTAGACTCGAGTTTTCCCTGAATAATGACTCTGATTTTCAAGTTCGGACTCATATTTCTAATATCAAACTACAGTTTTGTGTCACAGAATTCTGAAATTATTATCCCAGAACTGTTTTTCAAACGTATTTAGATAATAATACACACCATTCCGCCGTTGCTGTCATTGACGATTTTTTGCATCGTTTCCTGCAATTTAATCTGGCTCTCATCCCCAATCATAGCGATTTTGCCCGTAATTCCGTCATTTACCAGCTGTTCCACGGTCTTTCCAAAGATATTTGTCTCCCATATGCCGTTTTCTGAGTTTGATGCGTCATTGATATACCGGATCAAGTCTTCCGCCTGCTGTTCAGAACCTACAATGGGGGCAATTTCCGTTTCAATGTTTGCCCGGATCATATGGATGGAGGGACTTTCCGCCTTGATTTTGACACCGAATTTATTACCGTGCCTGATTACCTCCGGCTGATTCAGCTTGATTTCATGTCTTTCCGGTGTCACTACGCCGTATCCTTTGAAGCGTACTGCCTGCAAGGCCTGTAACACCTTGGAATATTCTTTTTTCATGGCTGCCATCTCTTTTAGTTTGGATATCAATTGGTATTCGCCTTCAATTTCTTCTCCAACCAGTTCGCTGAGCATTTCGTAGTAGTACGCCTGGTCCACATCCATCTGCACCTTTACACAGCCGTCTGCCAGATTAATTTGGTCCATTTTACAGCGTTTCACATATTCGCTTTCCACTGCCACCGGGGAATCTTTGATGTCACGGATGGTATTATATTTCTTAATCAGTTCCCTTACTTTGGAAACAATATCTGATTTCATTTTGTTATTTAAAGGCAGCATCTCCACCCATTTTGGCATATGAAATTCAATGGCTGAAATTGGAAATTCATAAAGAATTTGCTCCATAATATTATGAATGTCTTCCTTTTTCAGTTGTTCACAGTTTACGGGAAGCACTCTGACCTGGTGCTTTTCTTTTAATTCCTCCGCTAATTTTACCGTACTTTCCGCAAAGGGATGCTCTGTGTTTAATAAAACAATAAAAGGTTTGCGAAGGCGTTTTAGGGCCTGAATGGTTTTCTCTTCCGCATCTATGTATTGATTTCTGGGAATTTCACCAAAACTACCATCGGTTGTCACCACAATGCCAATGGTAGAATGGTCATTGATTACTTTATCTGTACCGATTTCTGCCGCCTGGGTAAAGGGGATCTCATGGCTAAACCAAGGTGTTTTCACCATTCTTTCCACATTTTCTTCCATGTGTCCCACTGCGCCGTCTACCATATAACCCACACAGTCAATCAGGCGTACCTGTGCCTCCACGTCACCACCAAGTAATACCTTTGCAGCTTCCTTAGGAATAAATTTCGGTTCTGTTGTAGTAATGGTTTTTCCGCCGCTGCTTTGGGGCAGTTCATCCCTGGCCCGTACTTTATCATTCTCATCTGTCATATAGGGCAGAACCATCACATCCATAAAACGCTTACTAAAGGTAGATTTACCGGTTCTTACGGGGCCTACCACACCGATGTAGATTTCTCCGTCTGTTCGATATTGTATATCTTTGTAAAGGTCATACGTGTTTAATTCCAAGTTTCCCATAAAAAAACCTCCTGCATATACTGTTACAATATATGCAGGAGACCTATATTACATGATAACACGCTTGAAGTTCTTTTTACCGCGATTTACAACCATGCCTTCACCGGCAAACTGTGCAGGCTCGTAAACTGTCTTGATATCTGTCACTTTTTCATTTTCTACGGTAACACCGCCCTGTTCTACGGCACGTCTTGCTTCGGAACGGGAAGCAGTAAGACCGGCACCTACAAGAACGCCAAGGATGTCAATTTTTCCATCCTGGAACATGTCTTCTGTAAGGGTAGCTGTGGGCATTTCTGCTGCATTACCGCCTGCGAAAAGTGCTCTTGCACTCTCCTGTGCCTTTGTTGCCTCTGCTTCACCCTGCACCAGTTTTGTCAGTTCAAAAGCAAGCACTTCTTTTGCCTGATTGAGTTGGCTGCCTTCCCAAGCATCCATTTTCTCGATTTCCTCCAAAGGAAGGAAGGTAAGCATACGGATACATTTGAGAACATCTGCGTCATCCACGTTTCTCCAGTACTGGTAGAATT
>CAYRLN010000138.1:0-5059 GCA_964425065.1 uncultured Lachnospiraceae bacterium
TGAGTCTATTATTGAAGAAGCAAAACTTTTGACGGAAGATCCGGAATTTAAAGGATACATTCATGATGTGGGCGGACCAACCGCCAACTTCAGACATCCCTCCTGTGAGAAACAGATGACTCACGGGGTTTGTAAAAACAGACAGTGTCTTTTTCCGAGTCCTTGTAAAAATATGAAAGCAGACCATTCCGATTATTTGGAGTTGCTCCGCAAATTACGGGCTCTTCCCAAGGTAAAAAAAGTGTTTGTACGCTCCGGTATCCGTTTTGATTACCTGCTTGCAGACAGTGACGATACCTTCTTTAGAGAATTGGTGGAGCATCATGTCAGCGGACAACTTAAAGTGGCACCGGAACATATTTCCGATGCGGTTTTATCCAAACTCGGCAAGCCGCCACGGGCAGTTTATGATAAGTTCGTGGAGAAATATAAGAAATTAAACAAGGAACTGGGAAAGAACCAGTTTTTGGTGCCTTATCTCATGTCATCCCATCCCGGTTCTACCTTAAAAGAAGCGATTGAACTTGCGGAATATTTGCGAGACCTTGGCTATATGCCGGAGCAGGTACAGGATTTTTATCCGACGCCTTCTACCATATCCACAGTCATGTATTATACAGGCGTTGACCCCAGGGATATGAAACCGGTATATGTGTGCAGAAATCCTCATGAAAAAGCCATGCAGAGAGCACTCATACAATATCGTAATCCCAATAATTATGATTTGGTCAGAGAAGCGCTTGTAAAAGCAGGCAGGGAAGATTTAATCGGCTTTGATAAAAAATGTCTGATACGCCCCAGAAAAGGCACACCGGTAACACACAGAGCTACCGGAGCTGCTTCCAAAAAAACGGATAAAGGCAAGAAAAAGACAATCCGCAATGTGCACAAAAAGAAAGGTTAAAAACAGAAAGAAGGAAAAAAGTGAATATTATCATTATAACAGGAGCATCTTCCGGAATGGGTCTGGAATTTGCCAAACAGATTGACAACGGATTTTCCAATATAGACGAAATATGGCTTGTTGCACGAAGAAAAGAGCGCCTGGAGGAACTGGCCGGAGGAATGGTGCATGAAACCCGTATATTTGCCATGGATGTAAATGATGAGTATGCCATGGATGATTTTGAAAAATTACTTTATGAATGTGACTGTAAGGTTCGTATGCTTATCAACTGTGCAGGATATGGGTTGTTTGGCAACGTAGGAGATTTGGAACTGGAAGAGCAGATAGGTATGCTTCAGACAAATTGTGAAGCCCTTACCCGGTTGACCTATCTCTGTCTTCCTTATATGTACAAAAACAGCAGAATCATCAATTTGGCCTCCAGTGCAGGATTTATGCCGCAAGCCGGATTTGCCGTATATGCAGCAACCAAGTCCTATGTACTCAGTTTTTCAAGAGGTTTAAATGAAGAACTTAGAAAAAATAAGATTTATGTGACTGCAGTTTGTCCGGGACCTGTCCGCACCGAGTTTTTTGATACGGCGGAGCGCTATGGAGGCACTCTTGCAATCAAGAAACTTGTTATGGCGGAAGCAGAAAATGTAGTGGCTCTGGCATTGCGTGATTCTTACAACAAAAAAGATGTCTCTGTTTACAGCCTTCCGCTGAAAGGGTTTATGGCACTGACGAAAATGGTACCCCATAAGGCAATATTGACGGTTACCCGTCTTTTCAAATGAGAAAGGAATTTTATTTATGAAAATTAGACGTTTTTTGGATACTGACGATTATAAAGGCAAAAAGAATTATTTAAACTCACAGAAAGCATACGAGATTATCCGCACAATCGTTTATTTTGGAATCTCCATTTCCCTTTATATTGCAGGGTATGTAACAACAAAATCAAATGTAAATCTGCTTACGGTTGTTGCAATATTAGGCTGTTTGCCGGGATGTAAAAGTATGGTGAGTATGATTATGTTTTTGAGATTTCACAGTTTAGCCGAGGAGACGGCCGCTGAAATTGAGGTACATACAGAAGGACTGGAATGTCTTTATGATATGGTATTTACCACATATGATAAAACATCTTTTATCGGACATATGGTACTTCGCGGGAATACAGTGGTGGGCTATGCCTGTCCCCAAAAGAAGTTTGACGAAGCAGCTTTAGTCAAACATTTGACCGATACGCTGGCACTGGACGGGATTTCGGGAGTTTCATTTAAGTTCTTTGAAGATTTAAAGAAGTATACCCAGAGAGTGGAACAGTTAAAAACCTTGGAAGATAATGAAAAATTAAATGAAACTGTCAGAAAAACTTTAACAAGTGTTTCTTTATAAGTTTCAACGCATAGGAGAAATATATGCAATCATATCAGATTGGTCCCAACGAGGCGGGCCAGCGTTTTGATAAATTTTTACATAAATATATGCCGGAAGCAGGCACTTCATTTTTTTATAAAATGCTTCGGAAAAAAAATATCACCTTGAACGGGAAAAAGGCAGAGGGAAAAGAGATATTGCATGTAGGTGATACGGTCAGTTTCTTTTTTTCGGAAGAAACCTTTGAAAAATTCAGAGGTGTTTCCGGCGAAAACGCAGAAAATAATGCGGTTGTAAATGAATACAGAAAGGCTTTTAAAACATTAAAGGGGATTTCGATTCTTTATGAGGACGAGAATGTTCTGATGGTAAATAAACCGGCAGGTATTTTGTCACAGAAGGCAGAAAACAAAGATCTTTCATTAAATGAATGGCTGATCGGGTATTTGTTGGAAGAAGGGAAAATTACTGACAAGGCTTTGGAAACCTTCAAACCTTCCATCTGTAATCGCTTAGACCGGAATACCAGCGGTATCGTTCTTTGCGGAAAGTCTCTGGCGGGAAGTCAGGAATTAAGCAGACTGATTAAAGAACGCAGTGTGGGGAAATTCTACCGTACCTTTGTAAAAGGTCAGATGAAGGAAGGGTCACGGATTTTCGGAAGCCTTGTCAAAGATGAGAAAACCAATAAGGTTTCCATTCATAAGACAGGTGAAACAGGACAGGAAATTGAAACGGTTTATGAACCTGTTTTAAATTGGAAAGATATGACCTATCTTGAGGTGGAACTGATTACCGGTAAAACCCATCAAATCAGGGCTCATTTAGCTTCCGTGGGTCATCCCATTGCCGGAGACGGTAAATACGGAAATGCAGGCTTTAACGAGAAAATGAGAGGGGAATTCGGTGTGAAATGGCAACTTCTTCACGCCTATCGTATGGAGTTTCCGGTTTTGACAGGTGCATTACATTCGTTAAGTGAAAAGGTGATTACGGCACCTTTACCAACTGTTTTTGAAGAGATATTACAGTCGAGGAAATAACAATGGCAACATGGAACACAAGAGGACTTAGGGGGTCAACACTGGAGGACCTGATTAACCGTACCAACGAAAAATATTTGGAAAATGGATTGGCGCTGATTCAGAAAGTTCCGACTCCCATTACGCCCATTAAAATCGATAAAGAGAACAGGCATATAACCCTTGCCTATTTTGAACAGAAGAGTACGGTTGACTATATCGGAGTCGTTCAGGGAATTCCGGTATGCTTTGATGCAAAAGAATGTGGGGTGGATACCTTTTCCCTTCAAAATATTCATGAACATCAGGTTAAGTTCATGGAGGCCTTTGAGAAGCAGAAAGGAATTGCCTTTTTTCTTATCTATTATACGGCAAGGGATGAGTTCTATTATCTGCCCTATGAAATGCTGAAGTTTTTCTGGGACAGGGCAGTAAACGGAGGCAGAAAAAGTTTCCGCTATGACGAACTTAATCCGGAATATATTCTGCCTAAGAAAAGCGGTATTTTAGTTCCTTATCTGGATATGTTACAGAAGGATTTGGAGGACAGGGATTTTTAAGGAAAAGGAATCCTTTTATTTAAAAAATAAAGATTGACACTTTTAAAATAATTGTATATACTCAAATATATTTAGTTTGCTAATTTGCTACCGAAGTAGCACTGTACAGCGCGAAAGTGTTTTTGCTGCCGGTTTATATAGCAACCGTACCAAACTTGGAGGGTAATTATGAATCAGAGATTATTGCATACTCCGGAAGGAGTAAGAGATATATATGGAAAAGAGTACGCAAGGAAACTTGCGGTAGAAAATTTGCTTCATGAGAAGATTTCCGGGTACGGATTTGAAGATATCCAGACACCGACTTTTGAATATTTTGATGTATTTTCCAGCGAAATCGGAACCACACCGGCAAAAGAACTTTATAAATTCTTTGATAAAGAGAGTGAAACACTGGTTCTCAGACCGGACTTTACCCCTTCCATAGCAAGATGTGCGGCAAAGTATTTTCTTGATGAAAATAAACCTATCCGGTTCAGTTATCTGGGAAATACCTTTACCAATACGTCGAATCTGCAGGGCAAATTAAAGGAAGTAACCCAGATGGGGGCTGAACTGGTTGGTGATTGCGGTGTGGAAGCAGATGCCGAAATGATCAGTCTTGTCATTGAAGCACTTTTAAATACAGGACTTAAAAATTTTCAGGTAAGTGTCGGTCAGGTGGAGTATTTTAAAGGTCTTTGCGAAGAGGCCGGTCTTGACAATGATACGGAACTGGAACTGAGAGAGTGTATTTCCATCAAGAATTTATTTGCGGCAGAGGATTTGCTTATCCGCAAAAATGTAAAAGAAGAACACCGTCAGGTACTTCTGAAGACAGCGGACATGTTTGGCAGCATTGATTTTCTCGAGGAAGCTGCCGCTCAGGTAAACAATGACCGTTCCAAAAATGCAATCAAAAGACTTGAGAAATTGTATGAAGTTTTAAAGATGTATGGCTGCGAAGAATATGTTTCTTTTGATCTTGGAATGCTCAGCAAATATAATTACTATACCGGAGTGATTTTTAAAGTTTATACATATGGAGTAGGTGATTCCATTGTAAAAGGTGGCAGATATGATAATTTGCTGAAACACTTCGGAAAACAGGCACCTGCAATCGGTTTTGTGATTGTAATTGATGATTTATTGGAGGCACTTTCCAGACAAAAGATTGAGATTGGAATTCCAAAAGCCAAAGAAGTGCTTATTTATAACGGAAGCAA
>CAYRLN010000139.1:0-3927 GCA_964425065.1 uncultured Lachnospiraceae bacterium
GTGAAAGTTGCAGCATCCCTTTGTGGGATATCGTTACGCCTTGCATTATTTGTGCCGTAGTAAATGAAGATAAGGAAGTTGCGCTGCTCAGGCAAAATTATGTTTCCACCACAAATTATGTTTGCGTGGCAGGCGTAATGAAAAATGGGGAATCCGCGGAAGATACCGCTATTAGGGAAATTAAAGAAGAAATTGGGCAGGACGTGGAAAAATTGGAATTTGTCCAAACCTTCCCTTATGAGAAAAAGGAAATGCTTATGATCGGATTTAAGGCATTGGTAAGTAAAAAGAATCTGGCCTTATCCGGTGAAGTGGATTCTGCTGCCTGGTTTCCCTTTGAGGAAGCCCTAAGCAAACTCCGCGAAGGAAGTATCGCCTGGCAACTGGTAAAAAAAGTTATTGAGGAATAATCTATGAAAACAGTATTAATCACCGGAGCCTCCCGGGGCATTGGCCGGGCCACCGCGCTCCTCTTCGCCTCCAAAGGCTACCATACTATTATCACCTGCTCCAAATCCCTTGACGAATTGGAAGCAGTAAAAAAAGAAATCGAAGAGACTTATCACACTCCCTGCGACGCAGTGAAATGTGATATGAGTAAATACGAAGAAGTTTCCGGCTTATTTGAGAAAATCACTTCTCCGGACGTGCTTGTAAACAATGCCGGAATCGCTTTCTTTGGCCTGTTACAGGATATGTCAGCAGAAGAATGGCATCACGTGATTGACACCAATTTAAGTTCCGTCTTTTATACCTGTAAGCACGCCATCCCCTTGATGCTTAAGCAGGGAAGTGGCAGCATCATAAATGTGTCCTCCATCTGGGGGGACCAAGGCGCTTCCATGGAAGTGGCATACAGTGCGTCAAAAGGCGGAATCAACACTTTGACAAAAGCCTTAGCAAAAGAACTTGCGCCAAATGGCATACCCGTGAACGCCATCGCCTTCGGCGTAATTGACACTGCCATGAACAATTGTCTCTCTGACGAGGACAAAGAAGTGCTGCGCAGCGAAATCCCTTCAGACCGCTTCGGCACACCCGAGGAGGCTGCTGAGCTGATTTGGCAGACCGCAAATGCTCCAACCTATATGACAGGACAAGTAATAACAATGGCCGGAGGTTTTTAACCTTCGGCCTTCAATTTCCTCACTTCTTCATCATCTGAATCACCAAGTGAATTCACCAATTTATCCATTTCCTTTTTGCTTTTCGCATCTCTTGCCTTTAAAATGGTTTGCTCCTTTTCCGCCTCTGTCATTGACGCAAAGCCCTCCATGGCACTTTCATTCATAGCCAAAGACATTCCAAATCCGACCGGCATTCCGGACACCGGGTCATAAAAAGGTTTGAAATCAGCACCACCGTTTATTTCATCCATGTGCATACTCCTTTCGTCATTCAAAATCAAGGTTGCTGCAAATCACCTTTACAGCCCCTAAAAATCAAGGCAGTTGCAAAACCTATTCACAACTGCCTTTTATCATGTCAAAATTAGTATTTTACATGTCTTATAAATTTATTCCACGCTTTTCTTACTTTTCAGCAGATAAAGCCCCACTCCCACAAGCAACATTACAGGGAAGATAACCGCCGCCAGAATTCCTTTTTTCAAATCCTCATGAAAAGCATCCGCTATCATACCCACAAAGGTAGGACCGCCCGAGCAACCAATGTCTCCCGCAAGTGCCAGTAATGCAAACATAGCCGTACCGCCCTTCCGCAAACCTTTTGCCGCCAGGCTGAAGGTTCCCGGCCACATCACGCCAACAGACAAACCGCAGAGGCCGCAACCAATCAAGCCCACAATAGGATTCTCTGTAAGGGACGCAATCAGATAACTGATTACACAAAGCACACCACTTGTCACCATCAGCTTTACAATGCTTACTTTCTCACTGAGTTTTGCGGAAATCACCCGCGCAGTTCCCATTAATATGGCAAACATACAAGGTCCCGCCAAATCCCCCAGCGTTTTACTCACCTTAAGACCGGATTCTGCAAAAGCAGACGCCCACTGGCTCATCCCCTGTTCGGAAGCACCGGAGCAGAACATTAACAGAAACAAAATCCAGAATATACCGTTTTTACAAAGTCCTCCAACGGACATGCCCTCTCCTTCTTCCACCAGCACCTGCAAAGGCACTTTCCAAAAGAAAAAGAAGTTTGCCAAAGGTATAAGCGCCCAAAAAACGGCCAGATATCTCCAGTTTTCAATCCCCACCACAGCAAAGTACAGCGTAGATATCAATACCACAAACACATGTCCCCAACAGTAAAAGGAGTGGAGCAGACTCATGGCCGCTTCCTTCTTTTCCGTAGGACAGGCTTCCACAATGGGGCTAATCAGCACTTCTATCAGGCCGCCGCCAATCGCGTAAAGTGCAATGGAAACCATGATTCCCGCGTAAGCACTGGGCAGTACAAACGGGAATACAGCCAAACCGGCAAGTCCTGCTGCCGAAAAAGCATGGGCTGCCATCACACATCTGCGGTATCCCAACCGGTCCACGTATTTTGCCGCGATCATATCTACAACCAGTTGCACTCCGAAATTCATGGTAGTCAAAAAAGCTACCTGATTCAGACTTAAGCCAAACGTTTCCCGGAAAGTCAAAAACAACAACGGTACAAAATTATTGACAATCGCTTGGGTAATATACCCGAGATAGGACGCATAAATCGTATGATTATAGGTCAGTCGCTTCATTTTTAACCGCGAAGCATTTGATCAATTGCCAGTGAACAAATCATGGCACCGGCTTCTGTATCCAATCCGTGCTTACGGTTAATCGTTTCCATAATGGTATTTCTGTTTTCTGCGGAAGCAACAATGGCGATAATTTCTTTCTCAGCCTGAATGCTGATACCCATAAACTGTTCCGCATTATCGGAACCTGCCCATCTGGCACGGACAATGGTTCCTCCTGCTGCTCCTGCTGCTCTTGCTGTATCCATAACTGTATCTGTATGTCCCTGATTTACTGTAACCAAAATCAGACTATTCTCTGCCTGCGGCATAACATTTCCTCCATTTTCCACATTGTCCTGTCCATCATGCAAAAGAACAGTGGCAATTCTGTTATTTAATCCTGTGAGCCTCAAATCAAAAATAATACCATGGGCATCCATGCTTCCACGTAATTCTGTATGCAAGCGGGACATCATTTTGTCAATACATCCTGACGATGCCAATCCGATTACAACCTCACGCTCGGAAGTTCCGAATCCAAGTACGTCAAGCAATTCCGAAGATGCGGTTCCTCTGCCCATGCACTGCAAAACCGCATCGATTCCGCTTGCCCTGAATTCTTTTACCACATTTTTACCTTGACCACGTTCCACGAAGGCAACAATAGCCTTTATTCCATTTTTACCTGCCATTTTCCTGCCTCCCTTCTAGTCAAAGTAAACAATAGAGTCTTCCATGTCTTTGAGTTTCTCCTGAAGCCGTTTCTTTGCAGCCTTTACCTTGAGACTTCCCACCAGTCCCATTACCTGAATGGTAACAAGAGGGGTCATTGCAACCAAAGCAACAATACCGAATGCATCCGTCATTATATTTCCGCCTACCGCTTCACAGGCTCCCATAGCCAGAGGAAGCAGGAAGGTGGCCGTCATCGGACCGCTGGCAACTCCACCGGAGTCGAATGCAATACCGGTATAAATCTGTGGCACAAAGAACGTAAGTACCAGTGCAATCACATAACCCGGAATCAAAATCCACAAAATATTAAGTCCGGTCAGAATTCTAAGCATGGACATTCCCACAGAAAATGCGACACCAATGGAAAGACTTAAATAGATTGATTTACTGGATACCGCACCGTTTGTTACATCCTCTACCTGTCTGGTGAGCACCTGAACCGCCGGCTCCGCTTTAACGATGTAGTAACCAATCAACATACCAATGGGAATCAACATCCATTT
>CAYRLN010000139.1:3937-5051 GCA_964425065.1 uncultured Lachnospiraceae bacterium
ACCGATATACTGGCCTGCAGGCATAAATCCCACATTTACACCTGTAAGGAAAAGTACCAGTCCTAAATATGTATAAATAAAACCCGCTACAATTCGAATCAATTGTCTCTTATGAAAACGTCTGAAAATCAACTGGAACAGTACAAACAGTATAGCGATTGGTATCAGGGCAACTGCCACTTCCTCCGCGTAAACGGGAAAGGCTTTGACAAATTCAAGTGCCGCATCCTTTGTTGTCTGCAAATCAGCAATGGAAACGGGTGTATACACCGCACTGTCCGGTTTGTAACAAATACCCAAAATAAGTACGGAAAGAATCGGTCCGATACTACACAGGGAAATCAAACCGAAGCTGTCGCCTGTAGAGTTCTTATCGCTTCGAACAGATGCCATACCAATACCAAGGGCCATAATAAACGGAACCGTAATCGGTCCTGTTGTAACACCGCCGGAGTCAAAGGATACCGGAATAAAACTGTCCGGTGCCACAAACGCCAACGCGAATACAATGATATAAAATCCTACCAACAAATAGGAAAGGGGAATCTTCAGAAGCATACGCGCTTCCGCAATTACCAGAAAAATACCAACCCCCAATGCCACTGTAAGGATTAGCGTCATATTGGGGATAGCGGGCACCTGCTGTGCCAAAACCTGTAAATCCGGCTCTGCTATCGTAATAATAATACCAAGGGCCAGGCAAATAATCAGCGGCAGATAAACCTTTTTCGCCTTACTCATCTGCGCACCGATACCTTCTCCCATGGGAATCATAGACATATCCGCACCAAGTGTAAAAAATCCCATTCCTGCTATCAGCATAATAGCGCCGAACAAAAACAGCGTCAGCACTCCCGGCGTCATCGGTGCTATGGTAATACAAAGCAATAACACGATAACAGTAATCGGCATTACCGATGCCACGGATTCATGTACCTTTTCTCGCAATAGTTCATTCTGTTTCACTCAACATTCCTCCTGCCTGAATCAACTTTCGTCCCATTCTATCTTAATAAAAAGGACACTCCAATGTCAAGGAAATCCACTATTTCGTATCCTTTTTCGTTTTTTTTAGCGATAAATGGTCCCATGCTTCCTTTTAGGCTCATTTTAT
>CAYRLN010000140.1:0-5023 GCA_964425065.1 uncultured Lachnospiraceae bacterium
ATCATCAGGTTATTTGACATATCAACAATTTCCGCTTTCATTACAGAACAGATTTCCATAATATCGCGGCGGTTTCCCTTATTATATTTCACCTTTATCAGCATTAATTCCCTGCTGATGCTGGCAGACTCGTCAAAGGTCTTTACTTTGATGACATCCAATTTTTTGTTCAACTGCTTTTCAATCTGCTCAATAATTTTCTCTGTACCGCTGGAAACAATGGTCATACAGGAAACATCCGGATCATCGGTTTCCCCAACCGTAAGGGAATCAATATTGAAACATCTTCTGGAGAAAAGTCCGGCAACCTTACCGAGTACACCGCAGCGGTTTTCTACTAATACAGCATATATCCTCTTCATACTCTACCCCCCCCCTAGCCGTTTTGTTATACTAAATCCATAGGGTCAATCACACATTCCATCAACATGCTGCCCTTTTCATTTAAGAACTCTTCAATGGCCGCCTGAGCACCTTCCATGTTATAAAGGCGCTTAAAAGGAATTCCGTAAGCTGCAGAAATTTTTTCCAAATCAGGGCTTCCGGATAAATCAACCACAGAATAATTATCTTTATAAGTGAAATGCTGGTATTGTCTTACCATGCCAAGATAACCGTTCTTTAAAACAATAATCTTAACAGGAATATTGTGTTGTTGTATGGTTGCAAGTTCCATCATGGACATCTGGAAGGAACCGTCACCACAAACTGCCACAACACATCTGTCAGGAGCGGCTACTTTTGCACCCATGGCTGCCGGAATGGAATAACCCATGGTTCCCATACCGCCGGATGTCAAAAATGAACCATTTTTTACCACATGGTAACTGCAGGACCAAATCTGGTTCTGTCCTACGTCAGCCACATAAATAGCATCCTCAGGCAATTTATAAGAAAGTAATCGGATAAACTCTGCAGGGTCCACGTATGCAGGGTCGGGTTTGCGCACTTTAACCATAGTTTCCCTATAGTTGTTTAATGTCTCAACCCATTCATCATGCTCACATTCAAATTCCTGCTTGATAAAGTCTTCAAAAATATGTTTTGCATCACCAACAAGGGGAATGGTAGGACCAGCATTTTTACCGATTTCCGCAGGGTCCACATCGATATGTACCAAAACCTTATCTTTCGTAATCAGATCCGGCTGGCTCACTGCCCTGTCTGCCACACTGGCACCGACCATGATAAGCAAATCGGATTCATTCATCGCTCTGTTGGCATAGGCCTTCCCATTGTTTCCAACCATTCCGTAATACAGCGGATGTCCGGTGGGCATCACACTGATACCCATCATGGTGGATACGACAGGAATCTTATGTTGCTCAGCAAATGCTTTCAGTTCCTCTTTCGCACCACTTAAAAGTACTCCGCCACCGGCACAGATAATGGGACGTTTTGCACGTTCCAACTCTTTGACAACCTTTTTAATCTGCACCATATTTCCTTTTACCGTAGGTTTATAAGTGCGCATACTTACTTCTTCCGGGTATTTGAATTTACTAATCTGTGCATTCTGCACATCAATAGGCACATCAATCAAAACAGGACCTTTGCGGCCACTGTTTGCAATATAAAAAGCTTCTTTAAAGATTCTGGGAATATCCGCAGCATCCTTCACCAGATAACTGTATTTTACAAATGATTCCACTGCGCCGGTAATATCCGCTTCCTGAAAGGCGTCACTGCCCAGCAATTCCGTGTGAACCTGACCGGTAATGCATACAAGGGGAATGCTGTCAGCAAACGCCGTTGCGATACCGGTAATTACATTGGTGGCACCGGGGCCTGAGGTCACGGCACACACACCCGGCTTACCTGAGATTCTTGCCTGTCCGCTTGCCGCATGAGCCGCGTTCTGCTCCGTTCTGATTAATACCGTACGGATATCAGACTGTAAAATACTATTATAAAAAGGACAGATGGCAACTCCGGGATACCCGTAGACCACTTCTACGCCCTCAGCTTCCAGACATTTAATCATAGCATCTGCACCGTTCATAGTTCCTCCAATCTTTGTGATAAAACACAAGGTTTATTTTCCTTAAATTCAGATTATTTTAACATTTTAGCACACGAAAGCGTCTTATTCAATACCGCAAAGTTTTTTTGCCACTTTAACCGCTTCTGCCGCATCCTTGGAAAAACCATCCGCGCCGATTTCATCCGCATAATCCCGGGTAATAACGGCACCTCCAACCATAACCTTCACATTCATTCCTGTTTCTTTGACAAGATTTACCACTTTTTTCATCTGTATCATGGTTGTCGTCATCAGGGCCGAAAGGGCAATAATTGCAGCATTATTTTCCTTGGCCTTTTCTATAATCACTTCAGCGGGAACATCTTTCCCAAGATCAATCACCTGAAATCCGCAATTCTTAAGCATCAGGGCCACAAGATTTTTACCAATATCGTGAATGTCTCCTTCCACCGTGGCAATCACAATAACCGGCATCTCTTTTCCGTCTTCGTTGCCTGCCAAAAGGGGCTCTAAAACTTCAATTGCTGCCTTCATTGCCTCTGCACCGGCAATCAGCTGGGGCAGGAAATACTTTCCCTTTTCAAACATTTCACCGACATAGTTGATGGCAGGCATCAACACAGTGTTCAATATTTCTTCCGCATCAATTTTCTCTGCAACCGCAATCTTTACCAATTCAATACTTCTCTGCTGTTTTCCTTTCAATACCGCATCAAATAGGTCTTTCCGCGTTCCGCTTAATGCAAAAGCCGGATTTTCATTTCCTTCCTTATCTTTCACTGTTTCCGTGGTCACAGGAGTATTGGTCGGTGCTTTTGCACTATTTGCCGCTGCAATCTCTCTCTGTTCCTTTATCTGTCCTGCAATTTCTATGTAACGGACATCGGCACCTTCTTTTGCAAGTAACACATCCGAAGCATAAGCACAGCCCATAAGCAGTTCCTGGGACGGATTCGCAATCGCCATGGTCAGTCCTTTTGTAATTGCTATGGTCAAAAAAGCAGTATTGACAAAACTTCTCTCCGGCATACCGAAGGAAATGTTGGAAAGACCGCAAATCGTTGCAAGACCTCTTGCTTTGCAGTATTCTATGGTTTCCAGTGCCTGTAAACCGGCTTGTTTATTGGCGCCCACTGTATTTACAAGTCCATCCACAACAATGTCTTCTTTTCGAAATCCCAATTCCATAGCCCGTTCATATATTTTATGAATAATATCCTTTTTTTCATCCAAGTCCGCCGGAAGCCCTGCATCGGAAAGGGGGAGCAGAATGAACATTGCTCCATATTTTTTTGCGATAGGCAGCAATTTTTCAAACTTTTCCTTCTCGTAGGAAATAGAATTGATAAGCGCTCTGCCGGGATAACGGCGAAGGGCTTCCTCCATTACTTCAACGTGGCTGGAATCAATAGACAGAGGAAGGGAGGATACGCTAGCAATTTCCTCCAACGCCCTCTGCATCATTTCCTTTTCATCAATTCCGCTCATTCCCATGTTGACATCTAAAATTTGGGCTCCAAGTCTTTCCTGTTCTTCCGCAAACTGCAAAACCATATCCATGGAACCTTCCTTTAATGACGCCTGGAATTTCTTCTTTCCGGTTGGATTAATGCGCTCTCCCACTACAATGAAACTGCCATCCAAACCAAAAGAAACCGTCTGCCTTTCGGAAGTCAAAAAGCGTATGCCTTCTGTTTTACTGCCATTTACTTTGCTGTTTTCTCTCTTATTTCCAAGTCTTTCTTTCAGTGCCTCTATGTACGCAGGAGAAGTTCCGCAGCAACCGCCAAGAACCGAAGCACCGGCCTTCACAAGGCTCTCCATGCCGTTTACAAAATCATCTATGGACATGTCATAACAGGTATTTCCGTCCGCATCCAGTTTAGGAAGCCCCGCATTGGGTTTCGCAATAATGGGAATATTGGTAACTTCCGCCATGCTTCTGATGATTTCAACCATTTTATCCGGTCCGGTAGAACAGTTGGCACCTACCGCCGAAACCCCTAACGCTTCCAAAACCACTGCCGCAGTCACTGCATCTGTACCAAACAGGGTTCTTCCGTCCGGTTGAAATGTCAGTGTTGCCAATATGGGTAAATCACAAGTTTCTTTTGCTGCTATCACTGCCGCTCTTGTCTCTTGCAAACTCATCATCGTTTCCACAACCAAAAGATCTACACCGGCATTTACCAGACAGGCAATTTGTTCTTTATATACATCTACCAGTACTTCAAACTCCATATCTCCCATCGGTTTCAGTTGTTTACCGGTCATCGTGAGGTCACCGGCAACCAAAACATTCTCACCAACGGCTTCTCTCGAAAGGGAAACGAGTCTGTTTGTCATTTCATCTATTTTATTTTCCAAGCCATATTCTGCAAGTTTAATCCGGTTTGCGGAAAAAGTAGGGGCATAAACAATATTACTCCCCGCCTCCACATATCTTTTTTGCAAATCTATAAATACATCCGGATTGTCCAATATCCATTTTTCCGGATTCACTCCGGACGGCATTCCTGCCTTTATTAAATTTGATCCTGTAGCACCGTCCAAATAAATCAGGTTTTCTTTTGCCCATTTCTGAAACTGTTCTTTTGTCATGGTAAACCTCCTGCTCAATAAACCTTTAATCAGTTTATCACGGTTTTTCCATACAGGCAAACTTTAGTTTGTGTTTTATTGTTGATTTCATTCAAAGAATGTGTTAAATTTTTAATGTTAGTACAAAACGGAGGACAAAAAATTGAAGAATAGATTTTTAAAATTAATTTCCCTTTCCTTAACATGTCTGATGCTTACGGGATGCGGAGAAGACCCTGAACTTTCTAAGTTTAAAACAGAAATGGATTCTTTTTGTAATGAAATTATTGAAATTGATGCTGGCATCAACAGTATTGATGCCGAGTCCGAGGATGCAAAAGATGAACTTTTGAGATATTTAAATCAAGCAGATGATGCTTTCCGTAAATTGTCAAATATCTCAATTCCGGAAGAATTTGCTTATC
This sequence comes from uncultured Lachnospiraceae bacterium, assembly GCA_964425065.1. Classification (GTDB taxonomy): domain Bacteria; phylum Bacillota; class Clostridia; order Lachnospirales; family Lachnospiraceae; genus Acetatifactor. Next base: position 4,990 of record CAYRLN010000140.1, read on the forward strand.
TCGAGGACCTTACCGACAGTGCCAGCGAAGATAT
>CAYRLN010000141.1:0-5002 GCA_964425065.1 uncultured Lachnospiraceae bacterium
TTGTCGGCCAGAGATAATCTGCTTTACTTTGCCGGATTATATAAGATTAAGGGTGCGGAAGCAAAGAAACGGACAGAGGAACTATTGAAATTAGTAGAATTGGAAGAGGCGGCTGACCGGCTGGTGGAAACCTATTCCAAAGGAATGATCCAAAGACTCCAGATTGCAAGAGGACTAATTAATAACCCCAAGATTATCTTTATGGATGAACCAACGGTAGGATTGGATCCGGTTGGTGCAAACATGCTTCGGGATATTATCCGGAAGATGAAAGCGGAAGGCCGGACGGTTGTCCTTACGACCCATTACATGCAGGAAGCGGATGAACTTTGCGACAATATTGCCATTATCAATAAAGGGAAAATCGTGGCGCTTGATACGCCGGACAACTTAAAGAAGACCTACGGCGCAAACGGCGAAAACAGTACTTTGGAGCAGGTATTCTTAAATATTGTGCAAAAGAAGGGGTGAGGTAATGAAAAAAATAGCAGATGGTATTATGGAAACAGCAAGAATTGTGGGCACCACAATGCTTTTACAAATGAAACAATCCTTTGCAAGACCTATGTTCCGGTTTTGTCTGATTTGCAATCCCATTGTAAATACTATATTTTTATATGAATTGTTTTTGCAGAGAGGAATGGACCTTTTTATTAACTATGTGGTTTTAGGTTCAGGGCTAATGGGCATATGGAGTTGCATCTGTTTCTCGTCCGTAGGTGATATTAACAGAGAAAGATATTCCGGTACCTTACCATTTCTATATACGGCGCCGGGTGGTTTTGGGGTCATTGTTTTTGGTAAGGTTTTAGGAAATACAGTAATGTCTATGGGCACATTTTTGCTTTCCTATGTAACCGCAAGAATTATCAGTGGGCGAAGGATGGAAATTCAAAATTGGGGGTATTTTGTCCTTTCGATGTTTATAACTATAGTTTGTTTTGTTATAGTGTCCATTTGGTTTGCTTATGCGCTTATGTTATCCCGAAAAACAGAATTGTATATGAATTTACTGGAGATACCCATTGTTTTCTTGTGTGGTTTTACATTTCCGATAGAAGTATTGCCGGGGTGGGTGCAGGGCATTTCCAATTGTCTGGCGCCGACATGGGCAGTGCGCATGCTGCGAATGAGTGTGGGAGAGTTGGATGAGAGCGTGTATTTCAAATACATGTCATTTGTAAGTGTGGAACTTGTGATATTAATTTTGCTGACGATTTTGTTGTATCGTTGTATGGACTTGCGGATTAGAACAAATGCGACCCTGGAGGTGAGTTAAAATGCATTTTTTACATATGTCTTGGTTGAATTTTAAAGGGCAGAGAGCGGCATTTAATTTGGAGGAATTTCTGTTGTTGGAAACAGCCTATCCGTTCTTAACGTTGATATTTTATTGTGTGACAGCAGGATATGCATATGAAACAACGGATGTAACGGACTGGGTAATAGGAAATGCCTTTTTGCTGTGTACCAACATCTGCGTGTTTTCCCTGGGGAGCAGCTTCGTAGGAGAAAGGCGTTACGGGCGAATTCGTTCTATCATCGTCGGTCAGGTATCGAAAATAATAATCGTATTGCAGAAAGGATTCTTCGCAGGAATTGTCAGTTTGGCGACTACATTTATTGGATTTTCTTTGGGCTGCCTTGTCTTTGATATATCCTGGAAAGGAATTCCATGGTTATCCCTTCTGCTTGTTCTTATAGTTGCAATGTTTGCGGCAATGGCATTTGGATTGTTTTTATCTGTACTTGGCCTGATGTCCCATCAAATGCATCTGATTTTAAATTTAGTGCAGTATATTCTTTTGATTTTTACAGGCGCAAATTTTCCTGTTGAACAGTTACCGGTGGGAGCACGGATGGTGTCATATGTCTTACCGCTGACAAGAAGTATTGAAGTTGCAAGAGATTTAGTGTCAGGAACAGAGTGGCGGTCTGTAATGGGGACATTATGCGGTGAAATATTAGTTGGAACAGGTTATATATTATTGGCGGTAGCGGTGATAAAGTATGCAGAAAGAGTAGCAGTGAAAAAGGGAACCCTGGAATTGTTTTAAACGCTGGAATCGTAGGAAAAACGGACTATCCAAGTAAGCGGATAAAAGTTATAATAAGAACAGAAAAGTTTATTACTTGGAGGGTAACATTATGCAGGGAAAACTGAAAAAGAAATTCTGGCTTGCGCTTGTAATATTCAGTCTCATGGGACAGGTGGCATGGGTAGTGGAAAACATGTATTTCAACGTGTTTATCTACAAGATTTTTCATGCCACGGCGGCGGAAATTTCCCTGATGGTGGGCGCCAGTGCGGTGATGGCTACGGTGACCACTCTTGTGGTAGGGGCGTTCTCGGATAAGATTGGAAAAAGAAAACTTTTTATCAGCGGAGGATACATTCTCTGGGGTGTTTCCATTATGGCATTTTGCCTGTTGAAAATGGACTACCTTACTGCACTGACAGGAAGTGTTGTCCAAGCGGCAAGCCTTGGAGTGAATCTGGTTATTTTGCTGGATTGTGTCATGACTTTCTTTGGTTCTTCCGCAAACGATGCCTGCTTTAACGCATGGCTGACAGAGAGCGGAGACGAGTCCAACCGTGGTGCTATTGAAGGCATTAATGCCATGATGCCGCTGGTGTCTATTTTGGTGGTGTTCGGCGGATTTATGGCCTTTGATTTGGACAAGGAATCCAGTTGGACATGGATTTTCCTGATTATTGGTATCAGTGTTCTTGTCATTGGTGTGCTTGGTCTCTTTTTAATAGAAGAAAAGGGAGTAAAGAGAGAAGAGAACAGCAAGTATTTTGCAAATCTGATTTACAGCTTCAGACCAAGTGTAATCAAAGAAAATATTCTGCTTTATTTTACGGTGTTGGCATTTGCGGTTTTCTGTATTTCCATTAATGTTTTTATGCCGTACCTGATTTTGTATTATGAAGTAAGTTTACAGATGACAAATTATGTGCTTGTGATGGCACCGGCCATTGTGTTGGCAGCGGTGGTTACCTTTGTGGTGGGGAAACTTTATGACCAGCTTGGCTTCCGCAGATGCGTATTTCCCTGTGTGTGGGTGTTGATGCTTGGCTATGTGCTTTTGTATTTTTGTAAAAGTACAGGCTGGGTATTTGTTGGCTCCCTTTGCATGATGGCGGGATATCTTGCAGGAATGGCTGTGTTTGGTGCGCGGATTAAAGGCCTTATTCCGGAGGAAAAAGCGGGATTGTTCCAAGGCATCCGCATTTTTGGGCAGGTATTTATCCCCGGTATTGTTGGACCGGCGGTGGGGGCATTTGTGCTCCGCGGGGCAAAAACCATTGTGAACAACGACGGAACGGAATCTTTTGTTCCCAATACCAATATTTTTGCGGCGGCATTTGTAGTTGCAATTGCGTTACTGGTTATTTTGAAATTATATTTTCTTATGATACGGAAAGGACATCGGGAACTGCCCACGGATTTGGGCTGCGGCGTGAACGGGAAAAGTGAAGGTGAGACAGTTCCTTTTGCAGAGTATCCCCGCCCCCAGCTTTGCAGGGACTCTTTTTACAGCTTGAATGGTCTGTGGGAAGAGGGGATTAACGTTCCTTATCCGCCGGAATCTGTACTTTCCGGCTATAAGGGAAAAACCAATACCACCTACACCCGGAAGTTTACTCTGCCGGAAGGCTTTATGCGGGAGAAACTGCTTCTTCATTTTGGTGCGGTGGACCAGGTGGCAGAGGTATATTTAAACGGTAAATTTGTAGGAAAACATGAGGACGGTTATTTGGCATTTACCTTGGATGTGACTTCTGCTTATCAGGCGGGAGAAAACACATTGCAGGTGAAGGTAAGGGATAACTTGTCGTGGGATTACCCCTATGGAAAACAGTGCAAAAAGCGCGGTGAGATGTGGTACACGCCCATCAGTGGTATGTGGCAGAGCGTATGGCTGGAGAGTGTGCCGGAAAAATACATTCAGAGTATCCGCATTACACCGGATTTGACGGGTATCACACTGGAAGTGGATACAGACATATCCGAATGGGAAGTGACGGTGCAGACCGGTGAGGGAGAAGTGAAGAAAACCTGTGACGGAAAAAGTCTTCGTGTTGACTTGAAGGAAGAGGGCTTTGAACCAAAACTTTGGACACCGGATACGCCTTATCTATATGATATGAGAATCAAAGCAGGCGGGGATGAAGTTACATCCTATTTTGCCCTGCGTACCATTTCCGTTGAAAAGGTAGGAAAGAAAAACCGGATTTGTTTAAATGGCAAGCCCATATTCTTACATTCTGTTTTGGATCAGGGGTATTACAGTGACGGTATTTATCTGCCTGCATCGGAAAAGGGATATGAGTTTGATATAAAGGGGATGAAGGAACTGGGACTGAATTGTCTCAGAAAGCATATCAAAGTGGAGCCGGAATGTTTCTATTATTATTGTGACAAATACGGCATGCTGGTTATGCAGGATATGGTCAACAGCGGAAGGTATTCCTTTACAAGGGACACGGCACTTCCCACCATTGGTATGGCGGACAAGGTGCCGGCAGGCAGAAGGGTTTCGGAAAACAGAAGGCGGCTTTGGACAGCGCATATGGAAGGAGTACTGAAGCAACTTTATAACCACCCCTGCATTGTCTATTACACCATTTTCAATGAGGGATGGGGACAGTTTGACGGCGATAGCATGTATGAGACGGCGAAGAAACTGGACAGCACCAGAATCTTTGATACTGCTTCGGGCTGGTTTAGAGCGGAAAAGAGTGATGTGGAAAGTAGTCATGTTTATTTTAGAAACGAACAGCTGCCTGAGACGGAGAAGCCCCATGTGCTTTCAGAATTTGGCGGTTATTCCAGAGTGATTCCCGAGCATGCCTTCAGCCTTTATAACCAGCATGGTTATGGCTTTTGCAAGGATGCGGAGGAATTGACAGACCGCATTGTGGAATCTTATGAAGCCATGGTATTATCCGGCATGGAGAACGGCCTGTGCGGCAGCGTTTACACCCAGCTTT
>CAYRLN010000142.1:0-3264 GCA_964425065.1 uncultured Lachnospiraceae bacterium
CACTGAAGATTCCACCCAGAACACAAAATCCTATCAGAATCTTGTCCTCTATCTCCACGTCCATTTGAATCACGCCGCCAAAGTCGTAATTTTCATTTCCTTCAAATCTGGCGAGGAAGGCTTCTCTTTCCGACTCATCCATATGGTCGCCCTGCACCACGCACTCTTTGCCATCATCTGCAAAACACTCCATATAATACTCGTAAACCTCCTCCAAAAAAGCATGGGAAGGAAAGAACACCATATAATTACAATGTCTGTTCTTTACGATTTCATCAATATATCGCGCAATATTATAATACTCTTCGTCCGACCTCCGGGTGTATTTACTTGTCACATCATCGCCAATAAATAACGCCCGTTTTTCCGGATTGAACACCGATTTGGCATAAACTTCGTAATCCTCCGCTGTGCCCCCTAGTAACTTCTTATAATATTGGATCGGTAACAAAGTCGCCGAAAAAAGTACCGTACTACGCGCTCTTGACATACATTCCTGCAAATTGGCAGATGGATTGACACACAGTAATTTAACAATGAAACTTCCGTCAGATTGAATTTCCGTATACATGACATACTTGTCATCTACTCTTTCATAGATTTCCAGAAAGTGGGAAATTTCGAAGTAAAAATCAAGTATTTCATTTCTGATTGCGCTGTCATCCGGCTCATCCAGATATTTATCCATGGTAGAATAAAGCCTCATCAGACTCTGCACGAAGGGATCGATATATTCCACCACCCGTATTTCTTCACAATCTCTTTTTAATAACAGTAGTTCTTTATTGCACTTATCCAACTGTTTAAGCATGCCGGGGGCAAAATTTTGGAGCCTCCCAAAAGGGTCCTCACTCTCTTTTGCAATTAAATTTTTTAACGCCAGAAAATCCTCTTTCACCAAAACAGCACTATACATTTCTCTGCCACGGTCTAAAAGATTGTGAGCCTCATCTACAAGAAACAGATAATTATTTCCACAGCCATCGCCAAAAAATCTTTTTAGATAAACATGGGGATCAAACACATAATTATAGTCACAAATAATACCATCCGCAAACAGACTCATATCCAAGCAAAATTCAAAAGGACACACTTGGTGTTTTCGGGCGTATTCTTCAATATTTTCCCGGGTGAAACTATGCGAGTGCGTTAAGAGGTCATAAACCGCATCGTTAATCCGGTCAAAATGACCTTTGGCGAAAGGACAATGATCCGGATTGCACTCCACCTCATCCATAAAACAGATTTTTTCCTTTGCCGTCAATATTACACTTTTAAACTGAAGTCCCCGCTCTCTGAGAATCTCAAATGTATTTTCTGCAACAGTGCGGGTGATGGTTTTCGCAGTCAGATAAAAAAGTTTCTCTCCCATTCCCTCGCCCATCGCTTTTATGGCCGGAAACACAGTAGAAATTGTTTTTCCAACACCGGTGGGCGCTTCAATAAACAATTTTTTCTTATGATAAATAGTCTGATATACATATTTAACCAAATCCTTTTGTCCGTCACGGTAAGGAAACGGAAAACCGACCTGTTTAATGGAGTTCTCCCGCTTTTCGCGCCACTCACATTCATAATCAGCCCATTTTCTGTACTGCAGCATAATGTCGTCGAACCATTTTTGCAATTCAAACATGGTATATTCTTCGTGAAAGTACTTTACTTCCTCTGTATCAATATTGCAGTAAGTCATCCGCACCCGCATGTGTTTCTGACTATGCTGCAACCCATAAATGTATGCATACATTTTCGCTTGCGCCAAATGAACCTGCTCCGGTGCCTTGAGCCTATCCAGAGAACGGTACGTTCCTTTTATCTCGTCGATTGTAAAACGCTCTTCTTCCGCAGATATCTGCAAATTGCCATCTCCAAGCAGCGGTGCCATACATATATCATCATTCTGTTCACGAATAATACCATCTGCTCTTCCTTCTATATAAAGAACATAATTTTCGGATTCATACACATACTTTAAGGCAACTTCCGCTTCGTAATCCGCTCCCATCCGCTTTTGAATCATTCGGTGGATTCTGCTGCCCTCCTGCATGGCGATCTCCGGGGAATGAGCCCTACGATTGTCAATATCTCCTGAACGCAGTACAAATTCCACCAGACTTCTGACAGAGGTTCTAATCTCTATTTTATTTTTCCCATCCGGTACTTGCTTCAAGTCGTTGCTCATTGTTTCCTCCACACAAAAAAAAGACTCCTAACAAGATAGTAACCTATCTATGCCAAGGAGTCAATTTCCTCACTCTGCTTCTGATTAGCAAGCGATTGCTTTTGCTTTCAGTAGTTCTTCAAGTCCTTCATTATATCCGTCATATTTTACTGTCAGCGTCTTGGAAAAGTCCAGACTATACACGCCCAAAAAGGACTTCGCGTCTACAACATATCTGTTATATGCAATGTCAATATCAAAATCACATTTTGATGCGACACTAACAAAATGCTGTACTTCTTCCGGTGTTAATCTGATTCTACGTTCCATTACACATTACCTCTTTTCTGAATACAAAGAATTTCCGGTTTTAAAGCCGCGCATGTTGCGCTTATTTGCGCAACTCTGTTTAACTTTTGAGTATCTTACACCCTATAAACACGCTTGTAAAGGGGATTTCTGTCGACAAAAAAATCTTTGTAAAAAACTGGTAACGAAACCCAATATATGGAAATATTTTTGTTTACTTTGGCATAAATTCCGTCATGTATTTTTGAAAACGGAGTGGCAACATGCTAAGTTGCAACGCCCTATTTTCTCTCTCTTTAATACTTATTTTATTACAAAAGAACCGAAACAGTTCCTGATACTCCTCTTCTTTCGCCGAAAAATCCTTCCCCCCTTCTTCCATGGAATCTAAAATCCCCTTTTCCACGCCTTGCACCAGGTACCAATCCTGCCCGGCGGGATGCACCACAATCTGCGCCCTTTTATGATCATAAATCATAAAATTCTCCATCGCCAACCGGTCTGCAAAGTGAGGAGCAAGCAACGACAGGATGTTATCCCGGGGGCCAATCTTTGCAAAAAGAATCCCATTGTGCAGTTCTTGAAAACGCAGGCTTTGATATTGCCTTTGATGCACAGACAAATGCACAGATTCCTGACTCTGCAGCAGTTCTCTATGGTGCTGAGGCGCTGGATGTGGTTTATAATGGCGACAAGTTAAGCTCCGACGTTTATCTGGCTAAAGAGTCGTTGTACGGCACAAAAGTAAGTTGGAAGTGCAGCAGGGAAGATATTATTTCTCCCGACGGTGTTTT
>CAYRLN010000142.1:3274-4987 GCA_964425065.1 uncultured Lachnospiraceae bacterium
AGTTCTTGAAAACGCAGGAACCCTCTTAAATGTAACAACTCATTATTTGCCGCCCGGCTAAGCTCCATTACTCTCCTGACATTAGCATCCGCCAAATGATCCATAATCCGAACCCTATTCCTGCCACCACCAAAGTCCCGCTCCGCCAACCGCAGGCCCAGTTCCACCGTCCGGTAAACCACTTGGGCTTTTTCCGGGTCATCTGTGGTTAAAGCAAGGCTCAAATCCTTATATGCATCCTCCCCAAACTTATCCCTGAGCGTCCGTATTACTTTAACCGCTTTTGCCGCATCCGCTTCTATCCCGATATATTCTGCGAACAGGCGGAAATTTTCGTCTTCTCCCACCTGCAAACGGACACTGTTCCTGTCATAATGTCTCGCATATACCTCATAAATTCCCGTGAACACACCCTCCATTGTGTCCTCACATATCAATATTTTTTCTTCCATAACATCTGTCTCCAACAAATCAAAGTTGTCCAAACACAGCCTGCCGCCTGTCTACCACAGTCGGTTCACTGTCAAAATTAGCGTCATCAAACAAGGATATCTGCCTGTATGTAGCACCATCCCTATCAAAATATAAATTCTTTTTATCCTCTGTAATGTTTCGGACAATATAATCCTCGTCCAACCTGGTATGATACATCATCCGCCCGTTGCAGGTAATAAAATACAGGGCCCTTTTCAGAACCACACCGATTTTCCGAAGGGCTTCAAAATCCAAATTTGCGGTTCTCCTGGCCTTAATGATTCTCTGGGCGCTTTTTACACCGATTCCCGGCACGCGGAGAATCATCTCGTACGAAGCACGGTTTATCTCCACGGGAAATTGTTCCAAATGCCGCACCGCCCAATCCGCTTTCGGGTCCAACATCATATTAAAGTAAGGCCTTTTTTCGTCCAAAAGTTCTCCCGCGCGAAATCCATAGAAACGCAACAACCAATCGGCCTGATATAACCGGTGCTCCCGAAGGAGGGGCGGTCCTCCCGGAAGGGCCGGCAGGCAGGAGTCATCATTTACATTCACAAAGGCAGAGTAAAACACTCTTTTTAATGCAAATTTATCGTAAAGTCCCTCCGCCACGCTCATAATCTGATAATCGCTCTCCGGCGTCGCCCCGATTATCATCTGTGTAGACTGTCCTGCTTCCACAAATCTCGGCGCATTACGGTATAATGCAATTTCATTTTTATTTTGGATAATGCCGTTTTGTATCTGCCTCATGGGGGTGAGAATATTTTTCCTGTGTTTATTTGGTGCCAATGTCCGGAGTCCCTCTGCGGTGGGCAGTTCCAGATTCACGCTCATCCTGTCCACCAAAAAACCCGTCATCTGAATCAGCCTTGCATCCGCTCCCGGAATCGCCTTTACGTGGATATATCCATTAAAGCGATACTTATTTCGAAGTAAAAAAATAGTCCGGTATATCAGTTCCATCGTAAAATCCGGATTCCTGATAATCCCGGAACTCAGAAACAGCCCTTCTATATAGTTACGTCTGTAAAACTGCATGGTCAGTTCGCAAACCTCTTCCGGAGTGAATGTCGCCCTGGGCACATCGTTAGACCTACGGTTTATACAATACTTGCAGTCATAGATACATTCGTTGGTAAACAATATTTTCAATAGGGAGATGCACCGCCCATCTGCACTAAAGCTATGGCAGATGCCGCCCGCAGCGCAGTTCCCCATATCCTTTCCGTTCCC
>CAYRLN010000143.1:0-4925 GCA_964425065.1 uncultured Lachnospiraceae bacterium
TTATGATTTTCTTTCCTCAGGTTGCGGAGAAATTGATCCGTGGACGAATGAGCAAAGGACAGTACAAGAACGCTGACAAAGTTTGGAAGGGTGCGCTTATTTACGGAATTCTCATCGGAGTGGTATCTGCCATCATTCTCTTTGCGTTGAGTGAGGTTTTAGCCCAAAAGGTTTTTGGTATTCCAAACAGTTTGCTGGGATTACGATTGTTGATTCCGTCTGTTTGTTTTGTAAGTTTTGTTTATGTGGCAAAAGGTTATTTTCAGGGAATGGGCAACGGCTTGCCGACGGTTTTTTCCGACATTGTATTTTTCCTGTGTTCCGGTTTTTTTGCCTATCAGATTATGAACGGTTTGCGTGATTATGGTACAAAGGTATCTGATTTGCTTCAAAACAGTGACTTTCAAGCAATGTATATGAATGCAGGTGTATCTGTTGGAGTGACACTGGGCAGCATGCTTACCTTTGTTTTCATGATGATTTTGTTATTGTTTACGGAAAAAATGAATAAAAAACGGATGCGGGACGGTATGAGAATGACGGAAGACTATTCCTATGTTTTCCGTTTGCTTGGTCTTTCCATGTTGCCATATATACTGGTGGGACTTTGTGTGAATATACCTATACTTGCAGATATTTTCCTGCTTCGGACAAGCAGGAATGGAGAACTGTCTTTTGTGACAGAGTATGCTGCTTTGCATACGGATAAATTTTTCTATATTATGCTTTGCGTATTGCCTGTTATGCCTGGTGTTGTGGGCTTGGCGGGGAAATATGTGACTTTTATCAAAAAAGAAGAGTATAAGCATGCCAGGGACTGCATGCACGCCTCTTTTGTGTGGCTGTTTTTTACAGCCGCCTATATTTCAGTGGCACTCTGTGTGTTGGGAGGCAAAACGTTTCAAGTAATTGGTATGTTAGTGTTTTTGTTTATCACGGCATTTTTCCTTGGATTGATTTTATGGAAAATCGGGAAAGTGAAGGAGATGGTGGTGATTTTTGTATGTGGCAGTGTCTGTCATTTACTTGTATCCGGCATTTCCTTGCATGTGACGGGAGGAGAGGTAAACTGCATTGCTTACGGTTATATGGCACAGTCTTTTCTGATGATGCTTTTGTCAGGAGGCGTTTTATTTAAAAGTTATCGCGGCGGAATTGCGTTTACAAGAACCTTTTTGCTGCCCTTACTTTCCACGGTAATTTCCGGTGTGGCAGTGCTGGTAATCGGTAAATATGTGATAAAGACAACGGGAAATATAGGTGGTATTGTCATTACCCTGTTTATTGGAATGATTGTAAATCTGGTTTTACTTGTATTGTTCCGATCTCTCAGAATGAAAGATATGTATGTAATTCCCGGTGGAAAGGTTGTTATTTTTATAGGAAAAAGATTACATATTTTAGACTAAATTGAATATTTTTTGCGGATAGGCTGATACTGATTACAAAGGAGTAAGAGTCGATGAAATTTGTAAAAGGTATCAGTTTATTTTTCCTATATCCTATGATTATGTTCAGTTTGGGTGTCTATGTTGGAGTCTGGGGATACAGCTACTTTTATCCGGGAGACAATCTTGAATTACAGGACAGTTCCCCCCATGTTATAACAGAGCCAAAGGATACCGCTTCCGGCATCTTGGAGAATCCGAAGGACCACATGTCAGGTACAGACGAGAGCGTGGTAGAAACAATCCGGGAAGAAGGTGTTCTCGGTCCGGATACGGAGTATGTTTTACAGGAAGTGGATGTAGAGAGCGGAACGGTTGTTGAGTATGTTTATAGTCTTCCAACCAAATATTTGGGAATGAACAGAGAGTCTTTTGTGGAAACGATGGATGCCTATGAACAGTCTCCGCCGCTGAAGGAAGTGGAAAGAGGTTTTATCGGGTTGGAGGTTGTTTCTTTTTCGGCAGAGAAGGTTGTGGTTCAGATGAACTATTCCTTTGTGGAACCTACGGAAAACTTTTATATTTGTGTGGAAGGAAATTACGTTGTGGTCTATCTGGAGGACAAAGAAACGGTGTATATGCATACGGATATTTTGCTGGAAACCCTTCCGGAAAACGTACAATATCAGATTATGACTTATATGTATGTAAAAGGAGAAGAAGATTTGTACCATTTTCTTGAGACTTACTCCAGTTAGAAATAAAGGCAAAAGGAGGAATTTTATGAAACAAAAGAAAATTGCGGTAATTGGTGGCGGTGCATCCGGTATGATGGCGGCAATTACAGCGGCAAAAAGGGGTGCTTTTGTAACCGTCTACGAAGGAAACGACAGAGTCGGAAAGAAGATTCTGGCCACAGGAAACGGAAAATGTAATTTTTCCAATCGATGTATGGGAGTGGAGCACTTTTATACAAGCAAGCCGGACCTTGTGGGGAAAGTGCTCAGTGAATTCTCAGTGCAGGATACGGAAAAATTCTTTGAGGGCTTAGGAATGTTAATCCGCGATAGGGACGGTTATCTGTATCCGGCAAGCGAACAGGCAAGCACGGTTCTGGACGTGTTGAGAATGGAGATGGAAAGACTGGATATCCGTGTGATTACGGAGGCCAAAGTAAAGACGGTATGCCTGATTAAACCCCAGTGTTTTTTGGTAGTAAACGAGAAGCAGGAGGAGATTTATGATGCGGTTATTATCGCCTGCGGAAGCAAAGCTTCACCCAAAACCGGTTCAGATGGCAGTGGTTATAAACTGGTAAAAACCTTGGGGCACAAGGTATCTGAAGTAGTTCCCGCCCTTGTACAACTTCGGGTGGAGGAAAATCTGAAACCTGTTTCCGGAGTGCGTGCGCAGGCAAAGGTCCGTCTTTTCATTGATGGAGAAGAGGTTGCTTCTGAGAACGGAGAACTGCAACTTACAGATTTTGGTGTGTCCGGTATTGTAGTGTTCCAACTGAGCAGAATCGCGGCTTACGCACTTTCAGAGAAAAAGAAAGTGGAAATTTCGGTTGATTTTTTGCGGGAATATGACAGGGAACCGTACGAAGACTTGATTAAACAGAGAATGGAAAGGTTAAAGGACAGGACTGTGGAGCAGTTTTTTACGGGAATCTTAAATAAGAAGCTGATGCAGTTTTTTATAAAACAGGCGGGACTTAATTTTGATACCCCCATTGCGAAGGCGGAGAAAGCCCGGATACAAAAGGTTTTTGAACTGTGCAGGAACTGGACGGTTCATGTGAAAGAGACAAATTCTTTTGATTCGGCCCAGGTTTGTGCAGGCGGAGTGCTTCTTTCGGAAGTGACACCCCAAATGGAATCCAAGATACATCCCGGCCTCTATTTTGCAGGCGAAATTTTGGATGTAGACGGTAAATGCGGTGGATATAACCTGCAATGGGCGTGGAGCAGCGGTCATGCGGCCGGATGGAATGCGGCAAAATGATGGCTGCAGAAAAAAGGAAATACAGTGAAGGATATGACATATGATTAGAATTAATCAGGTTAAAATGCCGGAATCCCACACAAAGGAACAGATAAAGGGGAAAGTGGCACAACTTTTAAAATGCAAAGCAAAGGATATTCATGCCATACATATTGTGAAACAATCCATTGATGCGCGAAAAAAACCGGATATTTATTACAGTTATGTGATCGAAGCAGAGATGGACCAGGAAGAAAAAGTGGTAAAAAGAGCAAAGAATCCCAATGTTTCTTGTGTGACACCGGTTTGCTATCATTTTCCGTCCGGAGGGGAAATGACTTTGCAAAACAGACCGGTCATTATCGGGGAAGGACCCGCAGGTCTTTTTTGCGGATATTTTTTGGCTCAGGCAGGTTATCGTCCTCTGATTTTGGAGCGGGGAAAGGATGTGGATGCCCGCAAGAAGGATGTGGAAACTTTTTGGGAGACGGGCATTTTAAACGAAGAATCGAATGTGCAATTCGGGGAAGGCGGAGCCGGTACTTTTTCTGACGGAAAACTAAACACATTGATTAAAGACAAGGACGGAAAAGGCAAAAAAGTTCTTGAAATTTTTGTGGAGTGCGGGGCTAAGGAAAATATCCTATACGAAAACAAGCCTCATATCGGTACCGATATTTTAATGACAGTTGTAAAAAACATGCGTAACAAAATCAGGGAAATGGGCGGCGAAGTCTGTTTTGAAAGCCAAGTTACGGATTTGTGTATCCGGAATGGAAGAATTTGCGGAGTAATCATAAACGGCTGTAAAGAGATTGAGACAGAAGTGGTGGTGCTGGCAATCGGTCACAGTGCCAGAAATACATTTCAAATGCTTTATGACAGACAAATCCCCATGGAGGCCAAATCCTTTGCAGTGGGTTTCCGTGTGGAACATCCCCAAAAACTGATTGATGAGAATCAATATGGAAAAGAAAAAGGAAATCTTCCGGCAGCGGCTTACAAATTAACGGCGCAGACCCAATCGGGGAGAGGTGTTTATTCCTTTTGCATGTGCCCCGGAGGGTACGTGGTAAATGCGTCCTCTGAGAAAGGCAGACTGGCGGTAAACGGCATGAGTTACTCTGCCCGTGATGGAAAAAATGCCAACAGTGCCATAATTGTTTCTGTGACACCAAAGGATTTTGAAACCGATGGGCATACCGGAAAAACCCATCCGCTGGCAGGTCTTGCCTTTCAGCGGAAATTAGAAGAACGCGCTTATGAAGCAGGACAGGGAAAAGTACCCATCCAAACATACCGTGAATATAGAGAGGCTGTGTTTGCCAAATTAAAGCAAAACGACATAGCAAGCGGCGAAGCCTTTGAAAAAAAGATTCTGTCCGACTGTTTAACAGAAAACCGGGCAGCTAATGAAGCAGTGGATGATTTTGAACCCTGTATTAAGGGTCCTTATGCAAAAGCGGACTTATCGGGGATTCTTCCGCTTGAGTGCGGGCAGGCTTTTGTGGAAGGAATGGAGCATTTTAACAGAAACATCTATGGTTTTGCTGA
>CAYRLN010000144.1:0-4879 GCA_964425065.1 uncultured Lachnospiraceae bacterium
TTTATGCTTCTTTGCCACTATTAAGTTTTATGAGCCCTAACTGCGGACACACGAAAAGCCCGAACAAAAGGTTCGGGCTTTCGCATTTTCTTATGAGGGGGGGAGATAGTGAGTTCATCAACTATCTGTTCTTACTATACCTTTAAAATGTGTCCATTCTGTGTTCAAA
Organism: uncultured Lachnospiraceae bacterium; assembly: GCA_964425065.1. Classification (GTDB taxonomy): domain Bacteria; phylum Bacillota; class Clostridia; order Lachnospirales; family Lachnospiraceae; genus Acetatifactor. Next base: position 170 of record CAYRLN010000144.1, read on the forward strand.
TTATTAGAAAAAAATAAAATGAAAAGAAAGAAATTATTTTAGCAAAAATTTTGCAGCACTAACTGTGCTTCCTCTCTTCCCCTAAATGAATTGATTCCAAGCTGATAGGTAACGGACACTTTATAATCACATTTCTGTGTAAATAACTTTTCCGCCGCTCCTGCACCATACTTTCCGTCCACCACATCTGCAAATTTAATCCAATCTCCAAAATATACGCCCTCAAAACTTTGACCGCTCTCTTCTCGCATAAGGAATTTTGCATAATTTCCGCTTTTTCCCAGTTTCGAGGCAGAAACAAAAGACAGATCCTTCCTGGCAAATAAGGGTTTGGGATTTGCCACTCCAAAGGGTTCTAAAAGTTCCAGTTCCCGGGCCATCTTTTTATTTGCGAAATCAAGTGGCATGGGAACATCAATGTGTACCTTCGGGACAAAATCTTCTTCGCTAAGATTACAGGTCTCATTTATTTTCTTTGCAAACGGTTCCACCTTTTCTTCAAGCAAAGATAATCCGGCAGCCATTTTATGTCCGCCAAATTTTGTAAACAGTTCCCCGCATCCCGCCATGGCTTCATACATATTGTATCCTTCTATGGAACGTCCGGAACCTTTTACTCCCTCTTCCGACTTCGTCAGGACAAAAGTTGGTTTGCCATATTTTTCCCGGATTCTTCCGGCAATGATGCCCGCCAGACTTTCATGGCACTCCGGCAAATAGATTACCAACACTTTATTTTCCTTTAGACCCTTTTCTTCCACATACGAAACGGCCTGCTCCACGCCTTTTTGCGTCATAAATTTCCGGCTGTCGTTCAGTTCCTTCAATTCTCCCGCAATGGACAATGCCTCCCGCATTTCTTCCGTATTTAATAATTCCAGAGCGCGAAGAGCGGTATCCAGTCTGCCCGTGGCATTCATGCACGGCCCTATAATAAAGCCGATATGATAGGCGTTTATATTCTCCGGCTCTATACCATTTACTTCCATAAGTGCCCGTATCCCCGGTACCGGCGATTTCCGCAAAAGTTTCAGTCCTTCTTTTACAATGATACGGTTTTCGTTTAACAATTCCATTACGTCACATATCGTGGCAATCGCCGCAAACTGAAGCAGTTCTTCCAGCACTGCCTGATAGTTCCCTGCATTGCCCATTTTCCTGTACAATGCCACAATCACTTTATATGCCACAACCCCTCCGCATATACCGGAAAAAGGATAGGTGCAGTCTGACCGCTTCGGATCCACTACAGCCTCTGCCGGTGGCAGAATTTCCCTGCGTTCCCCGTTTTCCTCCGTAAAGGGAACCTCATGATGGTCCGTCACCACTACCGTCATTCCAAGTTCCTTTGCATAGGCAATCTGAGGAGCGGCGGCAATGCCGTTATCGCAGGTAATAATCGTATCTACCCCTGCCTCATATGCCTCCCGGATCAATTGTTCATTCAAACCATATCCGTCCCTGATTCTATGGGGTATGGCAGTATCCACCTTGCCCCCTATCGCCCGGAGACCTTTGGTGAGTATATGTGCGGAACAGATGCCGTCCACATCATAATCCCCGATGATACGGATGACTTTTTCCTGCCCGATTTTTTCCAAAATAACTTCCGTTGCCCTGTCCATATCTTTCAAAAGCATGGGATCATACAAATCCGCCAGCTTTCCATACAGATATTTTTGTACTTCCTCCTCCGTCACCACATCACGGTTACGGATAATCCGGGCAGTCACGGGACTAATATGAAATTTTTCACTCCATGCGTCAAAATCAGCCTTTTTAGCTGCCACAAACCACTTTTCCATTTCTGCTCCTTCAAAACAAGGCACCGGATATTCCGATGCCTTGCTCTTTGCCGTTTAAGGCAATTCTTCCACTACTTTTTTCGGTCTGTCTTTCATCTTTTTCTTCAGAATATACCACAGGGCACCTGCCAGGCATATAGAAGAATAAGTTCCTGCCAAAATACCTACCATAAGAGGCAGTGCAAATTCTCTGATCGCCGTAACACCCAGAATATAGAGCGCTGCTACCATAATAAATGTGGTAAGGGACGTAAATAAACTTCTGGTAAGGGTCTGTGTAATGCTTTTATTTACAGTCTCCTCCAAACCATCTAAGCCATCCTCATCCTCCCTGTTTTCACGGATACGGTCAAAAATAACGATGGTTGCATTAATGGAATAACCCACAATCGTAAGCATACACGCAATAAACGTACTTCCCACGGAAACCCTGGCCACAGCATAAAATGCCAGCACCACCAGCACATCGTGGAGCAGGGCTGTTACCGCACTGATACCAAAACGGATATCTTTAAAACGGAAACGGATGTAAACCAGCATACATACTATGGCAATCACAACCGCAATAATGGTATCTCTTGTCATTTCATCACTGATGGTGGAACTGATAGTCTCCGACTGAATCTGATCCTCTGTCACACCGAAATATTCTTGCAGCATCGCATCAATCTCTGCTCTTTGCTCATCATCTAACGTGTTACTCTTAAACACGACCTCATTGGTTCCCTGTACCGGCTGGGGTTGTACTGCGCTTCCGATGATTTCTTCCATACGGGGAAGAATTTCACTTTCAATTTCCGCCAGTTCGTACTCCTCATTAAAGGTAACTGTCGTTGCCGTACCTCCCTTGAAATCAAGACCGAAGTTCAGCGCATCCCCGGTATTAACCTTGTTTATGCCCATCACCACAAATCCACCCGCAATAATTACAGCGGAGAAGATGAAGAAGACAGCCTTTTTGCCAAGAAATCCAATCGTTTTATGCTCTTTGGCAACTCCATACCATTTTTCCTTCTTGAGTCCCAAAGCATAAAAGGCATTCATCAGCAATCTGGTTACCACCAGTGCCGTAAACATGGACAACACAATACCAAGCACCAATGTCTGTGCAAAGCCCCTGATGGAACCGGAACCGAATATCCAGAGTACTGCCGCAGCAATCAGTGTGGTCACGTTACCATCAATAATAGCGGAATTCGCTTTCTTATATCCAATATCAATTGCGGATCTTACAGTCTTACCCTTTGCCAGTTCCTCCCTGATACGGGCAAAAATGATAACGTTGGCATCCACCGCCATACCGATAGACAGGATGATACCCGCAATGCCGGACAAGGTTAATGTCACATCAAAACCGTTCAACAAAAATACAATGAGCGCGGTATATAGCAAAAGGGCAATGGTGGCTGCCACACCACTGATGTAATAAACCACAATCATAAACAATGCCACTACCACAAGACCGATGGCACCTGCCTTCAGGCTTGTGGTGATTGCCTCCGAACCAAGCTGCGCACCTACCACTTTGGAATGTAATTCTTCCAGCTCCAGTTTCAATCCACCGATTCGGATTGTGGAAGCCAGTTTTTCTGCTGTTTCCCATGTGTAATTACCGGTAATCTGGGCTCTGCCGTCTGTCAGTGCCTGCTGTACCGTAGGAACGCATACAAAATTTCCGTCGTAGTAAATAGCCAGTGTCTCTCCCACCGCTTCCGCCGTAGCTACTGCAAATTTTCCTTTTCCTTCCTCTGTCAAAACCAGTTCCACGCCAATATATGTATTCTGCATGGAATCTGCATAACTGATGGCACTTGCTTCCTTCACGTCTGTACCCACCAATTTGATAGAGCCGTCTTCCTGAAGTTCCTCCAGGGTCTTATTCAATTTATACTCAATATAATAGCTGCCGTTTGAATCCACCGCATATTCCCCGGTGTAGTTCGCACTTCCGTCACTGCCATATTGGGAAATAAAGTAAAGTTGTCCCGGTTTACCCAGTTCTTCCAAAATCTTGTTTGCATCGGTAACACCGGGGATTTCCACGCTGATGCGGTCTTTCCCTTCCTGATATACCAAGGCTTCCGTGCTGTATTTATACACACGCTGCTGAAGCTTACTGATTGTATCCTGCATATCCGTCTCATCCGGTTCTTCTTCGCCTACCACCTGATAAGTAATACTGACACCACCTGCCAAATCAAGACCAAGCGTAATGTCAGATGCGGAAATAGTGCCATAATCGTCTATTCCGAAAAAATCAATCCAGGTGATACCAAACAGTAGCAAAATTGTCGCCAGGATAACCAGTATACCTTTACCTTTTGTCATTTCAGCCATTTTAATTCTCTTCCTCCATCTCAGCCAGAGCCGCCTTAATCATAATTGCGCACTCTACACGCTTACGCTGCAATTCACATCCAATATCGTAAGCATCATTAATATTTCCGTGGAAATTATAGGAATTTGCCGCACAACCACCGCTGCAATAGAATTTTGCAAAGCATTTTTTACACTTTTCCTTTGCGTATACATTACAGCATTTAAATTCATCCCTGATATCTGTGCGCACGATTCCCTCATCCACATTACCCATAAGGAAGTTTTCCTGTCCGACAAACTGATGGCAGGGATAGAAATCTCCCCAAGGCGTAACTGCCAGATATTCCGTACCCGAACCGCATCCGGACAGTCTCTTTGCAACACAGGGGCCACCTTCCAAATCAATCATGAAATGGAAGAAATTAAATCCATTTCCTTCTTTTCTGCGCTGAATCAGTTCTACAGCCAGTTTGTCATACTCTTCCATGAGAGCGGGCAAATCCGCCTCCCGGATAGCATACCAGTCCTCCGGCTGTGCCACAACCGGCTCCACGGAAATCTGCTTAAAGCCCATGTCGGCCAAATG
>CAYRLN010000145.1:0-4853 GCA_964425065.1 uncultured Lachnospiraceae bacterium
AATCTTTCTCTCATACCCAGCTCCTTAAGTGGAGTATCGCTAAATCTTATGAAAATTTTTCAATTTTAGAACCATTCCCCTCAAAGTTCTATTGAGATTTTGTTAAAAAAAGGATATAATACAAGAAGAAGTATCACTCAAAAGGAGAGATTGCGTATGTTTCTTATATTAGCAGGAGGTCTGCTCATCATTATTGTTGCTGTTATTGTTGCAGTTGTTTCTTCCGTTTCTGCCGCAGCGGCAGCCAGTGAAGATATCGAATCATAAAAAGTGCTGCCGGATGGCGGCATTTTTTGCAAATATACCTTTTAGGAGGCACTATGCACCGGAATATTAAATACGAATACAAAAACCTGCCGATTCCGGGAGGCGGATATGTAACCGGATTTTTATTTTCCCACAAAAATCCCGGCGTTTTTTATCTCCGCACCGATATCGGCGGCACATATCGTTTTGATCCTTCCCAAAAGAAATGGCAGAGTCTTTCCACGCATGTGACCATGGAAGATTTATCGGAGACCTATCCCACAGCCATTGCCACATGTGAAGAAAACCCGGATACTTTATACATAGCCTGCGGCGTAAACACGGACAAAGCAAAAGAAGGTCAGGAATTACAAGGTGTTCTTGCCCTCTCGAAAGACTGTGGCCGGCATTTTACATACCGCACCATTCCCACATTAATTCACGGAAATCTAAACGGAAGAGGAACGGGACTTCGTCTGCTTGTAGACCCCTCCGATGAAAATACACTCTATTTTGCCAGTCAGACGGGCGGTCTGCTGCGCACAAAAGATTTGGGAGAAACCTGGGAAGTTCTGAATGTAAATGATGAAACCTACATGACTTTTGTGTGGGTCTCCCCTGACGGAAACTGTATTGTAGCCGGCTGCGCAGGAACAGTGCATGCACAAAATCACGTCCGCGGACACGGTTTATATATTTCAAAAGACAAAGGTGCGACCTTTTCTCCGCTCTCCATGCCGGAAAGTTTTGATATTCCCGAGTCCCGCCTGGCGGGTCTGGTACCCCAGCGTTGGGATTTTGACGGCAAATATTTCTATGTAACCTTAGCAGTGACCGGCAGACGTTCCTACGTAGTGGAAAACGGTTATAGTTGTGATTCCGGCGACTCTATCGGCGGTAAAGTTATCCGCTATGCTTTGGATGAAAAAGGATACCCTTCTGCTTGGGAAGATATCACCCCCGTAACAGAGGAACCTTTCTCCGAATTCGGCTACAGCGGAATTACCACCTGCGACAGCAAGCCGGGACTTTTGGCGTGCTCCACTATATGCAAGGACGATGGCGACATGATTTTCCTTTCCACAGATTACGGAAATACATGGAAACCGGTTCTCTATGATTTACAAATCGGTAAAATGCAGTTCCGCGCCCCCTATATGCGTCCCGAATGCAATGGCGGGCACAACCTGATTCACTGGCTTAGTGACATTAAATGCAATCCTTTCGATCCAAATGAATTATGGTTTAACTCCGGAACCGGCGTGTTTGTCACCCACAACCTCTTAGACGATACCGTTATCTTCTCTGACTGGTGTGACGGTTTGGAAGAGACCGTACATCTGAACATATACAGTATGCCTGCCGGCGAAGTAAGGGTTTTGGATATTCTCGGCGACCTTGGCGGATTTGCTTTCCGTAGCGTAGACGAACCATGTGACAATTCTTTCGCAGATGAGAACGGCAACCGCTACATTACCTGCATCAACGCCGACTTTTCCGATGTCCATCCCCAAACCGTTATTGTCACTCCCCGAGGAAACTGGACCGGCAAAACAAAAGGGGGACTCATTCTTTCAACCGACCAATGCCGTTCCTTTGAAAGATTACCCATGCCTTTTGGCATCTCTGATAAATTAGACATGCTCCTGTCCCGCATCGAGCGCCCCAACGTAAACTCCGGTTGGGTTGCCATGTCACCGGATTGTAAGCACATCGTATGGTCTGTCGCGGATGCCATCACTCTGACCAGCGACTCTGTCATCTGCAGCCACGATGGAGGAAGAAGTTTTGAAGCCGTTAAAATTTATGATACAGAAGGAAATCCCGTAAGTTGTGGTACCGAATACAATCCCTGGAGCACGGAAAGCCGGGAAGGCATTTCCCTCCTCAAGGTATATGCCGACAGGGTTAATTCCTCCATTATGTATGGTTTTGGAGAGAATTCCCGCATTTATATCAGTACCGACAGCGGCGCATCTTTCTATGAAAAAGAATTGCCGCCCGGATTCCCCTCCCTCAACTTCGGCTTGATTGACTGTGCAAACAAAACAGAAATCCGGGTGGAATCCGGCAAAGAAGGGGTTCTCTATCTTGCATTGAATATCCATGGATTGTGGAAAATGGTTTATGATGTGTCAAATGACCTTCTCTCCTTCTCCCGCATCACCCGCATCGGCGACGAAGTCTACCGCATAGGGCTGGGACTTCTCCGTGAGGGCGGCGACTACATCACGGAAGACAAAGCCTTTTACATTTGTGCTACACTGGATGGTGATTACGGTTTCTTCCGCTCTTTCGACCAGGGAGCTACCTGGCAGAAAATAAACACCGAAGCCCAGATGTTTGGCGAAATCAACAGCATGGATGGCGATTGCCGCACCTTTGGCCGTTTTTATCTGGCAACCGGTTCTCTCGGTGCCATTTACGGAGACCCGCTTGAATAATTTTGTTCTGAAATATTGGCAAAGAAAAACCCGACCGGGATTTATCCTTTGGTGATAAAATCCCAGCCGGGTTTATTTTTAGGTTCCGCTATTTCCTTCCCCCACATTTTGTATTTTCAGGCATTCTCGCCCCGCTCAATTCTCTGGGCCAAATCTTCCAAATACATCCACCGGTCCATTTTTTCTTCCAGTGTTTGCTCTATCTGCTCCTTCTCTTTATAGAGCTCACCCAACTTTGCAGAGTTGCTGGCATTCTTTAAAATTTCCGCCTCGATGCTCTCTTGTTTCTCTTCCAAAAGTGCAATCTCACTTTCAATGGTCTCATAGTCCTTTTGTTCCCGGAACGTAAACTTCAACTTCTTTACACGGTTTTCTTTCCAACCCGCGGAACCAACCGGCGTCTGACCGGTCGCGCCTGCACCTTTCCCACTGTTACCGCCACCTTGTATTTCCTTCGCCATGCCCTGTTCTTGGTTCTCCCACAGTTTCCGCAAAGAATAATCTGTGTAGCCGCCCTCGTATTGTGTTATTTTCCCCTCTCCTTCAAAAGCAAATATTCTTCTGACCGTACGGTCCAAAAAATATCGGTCGTGGGAAACCACAATCACGATTCCTTGAAAGTGATCCAGATAGTCCTCCAAAATAGTGAGAGTGGTGATATCCAAATCATTGGTAGGCTCGTCCAAAATCAACACATTTGGCGCTCCCATCAACACTTTCAGCAGATTCAACCTGCGTTTTTCGCCTCCGGAAAGTTTACCAATCAGTCCGTATTGTTCTTCTCCTTCAAACAAAAAGCGTTCCAGCATCTTTGCAGCAGACACTTTCCCTTCGTCCGTCTCTATGAACTCCGCCACATCACGGATGTAATCAATCACCCGTTTTGACGGCGGCATTTCCTGTTCGCCAATCACTTGCGCATAGTAACCGATTTTCACGGTCTGTCCGATTATAATATTTCCTTCATCCGCCTCTTCCTGCCCCGTAATCATTTTCATCAGGGTACTTTTTCCACAGCCGTTCGGTCCGATAATTCCCACCCTATCGTTTTTTAGGAAGATATAAGAAAAGTCCTTAAGCAGGGTTTTCTCGCCAAAGGCCTTGCTCAAGTGCTCCAGTTCCACCGTAGTCTTTCCCAATCGGGACGCTACCGACCCAAGCTCCACTGTTTTATCCTGCACGGGTGCCGCCTGGTCCCGAAGGGTCTCATATCTTTGTATGTGAGCCTTTTGCTTGGTCGAACGGGCTCTCGCACCGCGCTGCATCCACTCAATTTCCACACGCAAAATAGACTGGCGTTTTCTTTCCGTAGCCTGTGCCATTTCCTCCCGCTGTGCCTTCAATTCCAAATAGCCGGAATAATTTGCATCATAAGAATAAATTTTTCCTTTATCAATCTCGATAATTCTCCGGGTCACACTGTCCAAAAAATACCGGTCATGGGTAACCATAATCATGGCACCTTTTCTCTTTTTCAACTGTTCTTCCAGCCAGTCTGCCATCTCATTATCCAGATGGTTGGTAGGCTCATCCAAAATCAGCAATTCCGCCGGTGAAAGCAAGACGGAAACTAAGGCAAGACGTTTTCTTTCCCCTCCCGAAAGCCCCTCGCATTTCCGTTCAAAATCCGACACTCCCAGTTTTGTCAGCATGGATTTTGCCTCACTCTCTGCGTGGAACCCGTAAATTTCATCCGTGTTGTCCCGTAGCACCGCTTCCAACACGGTATCTGTGGGATCAAACTCCGGATTTTGGGGCAGATAACGCACTTTCATGTTATTTGCCATAACTACTTTTCCTTCATCCGCCTCTTCCAGTCCCGCCGCTATTTTAAGAAGCGTGGACTTTCCGGTTCCGTTAATACCGATTACGCCTACCTTTTCCCCTTCCCGGAGAAAGAAAGAAGCATCATCGAACAATTTTCTCTCGCCATAGGCTTTTGTAATATTCTCTAATGTCAAAATATTCATATTCTCAACTCCGAATCCCATCATACACGGCATTTTTTATTTCCATTACTTCCGGAGTGGTTCCGGCCTCCACTCTCTGAATCAGATAGATTAAAGCCAGCTCTTTTTCGGGATTCATACTAACGTAAGTCCCCGTCCATCCGTCCCAGCCGTAATCCCCCGGTGTCGCATGGGTTCCGGTTTCTTTTGGATC
>CAYRLN010000146.1:0-4844 GCA_964425065.1 uncultured Lachnospiraceae bacterium
TCCTGCTTCTTGATCATTCTACGAACCATTTCACCACCGATAGAACCTGCTTCTCTAGAAGTAAGATCACCGTTGTAACCTTCTTTCAGGTTGATGCCGAGTTCAGATGCTACCTCTGTTTTAAAACGATCCATTGCTGCTTTAGCTTCGGGCACTTCTACTTTATTAGATCTGCTAGATGTCATGATATTCACCTCCATTTTTGATTGACCGTTAAGGTCAGTATTTTGTTTTCGGGATAAGTGAATATCAAATCACTTATCCCGGAGTTGTTTCCTTCGCCGTTTCAAGTGTTTTGTTATCACTTATCTTGGTCTTAGTATTAGCAGTGGGAAAGAAATTATTATGGTAAGTTTTGTTAATAGATGTTATGATTTTTTTTGAGGGAGATTGAAAAAATGATAAGAAAGCATAAGAAGTTTCAAAAAACAATATTTTCAAAAATAGTAGCAGCATCTGTGATGATTGTGCTGGTGGCAGGCAGCATTAGTGCATGCGGAAAAAATCAAACGTTGCAGGACGGAAATGCACAGTCAAAGGACGTGGAGGAAACCATAGTCCGTGTTGGTTCCATGAAAGGCCCCACAACTCTTGGGCTGTTGCCGCTGATGGACAAACAGGAAAAGGGAACTGCAGAAGGATATTATGAATTTACCATGGTGACGGCGGCGGACGAACTTCTTCCTATGGTAATCAAGGGCGAACTGGACATTGCGCTTGTGCCTGCAAACGTAGCGGCAGTACTGTATCAGAAAGCGGAAGGACAGATTGCCGTGATTGATATTAACACTTTGGGCGTGCTTTACATGGTTTCAGGCGATTCTTCCATAGAAAATGTCAGTGACCTGAAAGGACGAACCATTTATTTGACCGGAAAAGGAACTACGCCCGACTTTGTTTTAAGATATTTGCTTTCCGAAAACGGAATCGCAGAGAGTGACGTGACATTGGAATATAAGTCCGAGGCAACAGAGGTAGCAGTACTTCTTGCGGAAAATCCCGGTGCTATCGGCTTGCTTCCACAGCCCTTTGTCACAGTGGCATGTTCCCAGAACGAGGCCTTAAAGGTGGTGCTGGATGCCACGGAGGAATGGAAAAAACTTCAGGGGGAAGATGGCAGCAGCCTTGTGACCGGTGTCACAATTGTGAGAAAAGCCTTTTTGGAAGAACAGGAAGGGGCAGTCCTCCGTTTTATGGCAGAGCATGAGAAAAGCGCAAAAGAGGCCAATGCAAATGTGGAGCAGACAGCAGCCCTGGCGGTAGAAGCAGGTATCATCGCGAAAGAGGCGGTTGCGGCAAAAGCCATTCCCAATTGTAATATCACATATATTGACGGCGAAGATATGAAGCAGGCACTCACCGGATATTTAGAGGTGCTTTTTAACCAGTCGGAGGAAGCGGTAGGCGGAGCCCTTCCTACGGAGGATTTTTACTATATAAAATAAGGAATGTGAGTCTGAGAAAGATGGCGAAGAACAGGCAGGAAAACAAAATACGGATGAAAGGAATTCGTCCGGGCAAAACGGTAAAGCGAATAGGGATTTTTCTGTTTTGGATTGTAATCTGGCAGATCCTTACTTGGTGCGTAGGCAACCGGATTTTGCTGGCAGGGCCGTGGGATACGGTGAAAGCATGGGTAAACAGTGTGCAGGAGAAAGACTTTGTGCGTACATGCCTTTATTCCGTAGGCAGAATCGGCCTGGGTGTTTTGCTTGGCTTTGCGGCGGGATTTACGCTTGGCTGTCTCGGATATAAGTTTCGTTGGCTGCAGGAAATCCTGTCTCCGCTTATGACTTTTTTGAAATCTGTACCTGTGGCAGCTTTTGCAGTCTTACTGTTAATTTGGTGGGGCTCTAAAGGACTTTCGGTGGCGGTTGTATTTATTGTGGTATTGCCTCTTGTCTATATTAATGTAGTACAGGGCCTTTTGGCGGTGGATAAGAAAATGCTGGAGATGGCGAAGGTTTTCCGGTTGCCCATTTGGAACCGTTTCTTCTATATATACCGTCCCGCCCTGCGCCCTTACATGGATAGCTGCCTTGGTATTGCACTGGGAATGAGCTGGAAATCCGGTGTGGCGGCAGAGGTAATCGGAACACCGGAGTTTTCCATCGGAGAACAGATGTATATGTCCAAAATTTATTTGGACACGGCGGGACTGTTTGCCTGGACGGCTACTTTGATTTTGCTCAGCTTTTTATTTGAAAAATGTGGTTTGTATCTTTGGAAATGTTTTTGCTTGTGGAAACCGGGCTTTAAAGGAGCAATAGGTAAAAATGCGGTCCAAAGTCAAAGGGAAAAAGGCACCTTACAGTTAGAGAATGTGAGTAAAAATTATGGGGGCAATAAGGTTTTGGAAAATATAAACAAAACCTTGGAACAGGGGAAAATATATTGCCTGATGGCGCCCTCGGGTGCAGGAAAAACTACGCTGCTTCGTATTCTGGCAGGATTGGAAGAGGCAGAGGAAGGTAAACTTTGTTATGTTGGTTGTTCCTTTGATTTTCAGGAGGATAGGCTGGCAGAGCACCTGAATGCCGTAGATAATGTGATGATGGTTCTGGGTAGCGGGAGGAAAGCCGGGATTTGTGAGAACCTGCTCCAGCTACTGCCGGAGGAAAGTTTAAAGCAAACCTGCAAAACCTTAAGCGGTGGTATGAAGCGCCGGGTCAGTCTGGTACGGGCGGTGATGGCAGAAGGGGATGTGCTTTTGTTGGATGAGCCTTTTGCGGGACTGGATGAAGAAAATAAAAAAAGAGCGGCGGCTTATCTCCTTGAGAACCAAAGGGACAGGACAGTGGTTGTTGCGACCCATGATGAGACGGATGTGGAGCTGCTCGGCGCAGCGTTGTGGAAATTGTAGACAAATGAGAAAAGTTGTGTTATAATCGTTAAACGACTGCGAACTGTCCACTATTTTATGGGACGGACAGCAAATAGTGAACAGCTAATATAAGAAGGCATAAGAGATTTGCCAAAGGAGGAAATGTAACAATGAGTTTACAGGTTGAAAAACTGGAAAAAAATATGGCGAAACTGACTATTGAAGTTTCTGCTGAAGAACTGGAGAAAGCCATTGAGAGTGCTTATCAGAAAAATAAGAACAAAATCAGCGTTCCCGGTTTCCGTAAGGGTAAAGTTCCCCGCAAGATGATTGAAAAAATGTACGGTCCCGCAGTATTTTATGAAGATGCTGCAAACGAACTTATTCCGGAAGCTTACGAAAAAGCACTGGAAGAGTGCGAGGAAGAAATCGTATCCAGTCCTTCCATCGACGTGGTTCAGATTGAGGCAGGAAAGCCTTTCATCTTCACAGCGGAAGTTGCGCTGAAACCCGAAGTAACACTGGGAAAATACAAGGGCGTTAAAGTTGAGAAAATCGACGTTACCGTATCCGATGAAGAAGTAGATGCACAGATTCAGACAGAGCGTGAGAACAGCGCAAGAACAATCACTGTGGATGACAGAGCAGTGAAAGACGGCGATATCACAACCATCGATTTCGAAGGTTTTGTTGACGGCGTGGCATTCGAAGGCGGAAAAGGAACAGACTATCCTCTGACAATCGGTTCCGGCGCATTCATCCCCGGATTCGAAGAGCAGCTTGTTGGCGCTGAAATCGGCAAAGAAGTTGAAGTAAAGGTAACATTCCCTGAAGAATATCATGCTGCTGACCTTGCAGGTAAAGAAGCAGTATTCAAATGCACCGTAAAAGAAATTAAAGAGAAACAGCTTCCGGAACTTGATGACGAGTTCGCAAGCGAAGTTTCCACTTTTGATACACTTGCTGAGTACAAAGAAGATGTGAAAAAAGGCATCGCAATGAAGAAGGAAGAAGAAGCGAAGAGAGCAAAAGAAGATGCTGTCATCGAAGCAATCATCGCTGATTCCGCTATGGAGATTCCTGATGCAATGATCGAAACACAGCAGAGACAGATTGTGGAAGATTTTGCGCAGAGAATGCAGATGCAGGGTCTTACCATGGAACAGTACTTCCAGTTCACAGGCATGAATGCACAGATGATGCTGGAGCAGGTAAAACCTCAGGCTCTGAGCCGTATCCAGTCCAGACTGGTATTGGAAGCAGTTGTGAAGGCTGAAAACATCGAAGCTACCGAAGAAGATTTTGATGCGGAAGTGAAGAAGATGGCTGAAGTTTACCAGATGGAAGAAGCGAAAGTAAAAGAAACTCTCGGTGAAAACGGCAAGAAACAGGTTATGATGGATCTGGCTATCAGCAAAGCAGTTGAGTTCGTAGTGGAGAACGCAACAGAAGGCAAGGCTGCAGCAAAAACAAAGAAAACAACAACAAAAGCTGCCAAGGAAGTAAAAGAAGAAGCGACCGAGGAAGCAACAGAAGAAAAGCCTGTAAAGAAGACAACAAGAAAGACAACCAAAAAGGTTGAAAAGACAGAAGAATAAGTTGCGCTTAGGCCCCCAGAGGTAGAAAAGACAGAGGATTAGAATTTTCTTAGAAAAAAATTAAATCCTCTGTTTTTTGATTGCAAAATGGGGGAATGTAATATAATATGGATATTAGGAAAATATTTCTTATTTTCGGATAGAGACTGAAACGGAGGACACAAAATGAGTTTAGTACCTTATGTCATTGAACAGACAAGCAGAGGAGAAAGATCCTACGATATTTTCTCCAGATTGTTGAAAGATAGAATTATCTTTTTGGGAGAAGAAGTAAATGAGACGACAGCCAGCCTTGTGGTGGCACAGCTTTTGTTTTTGGAAGCAGAGGATCCGGAGAAGGATATCAACCTTTATATCAACAGCCCCGGTGGTTCTGTAACAGCCGGCATGGCTATTTATGATACCATGCAGTTTATCAAGTG
>CAYRLN010000147.1:0-4305 GCA_964425065.1 uncultured Lachnospiraceae bacterium
ACTCAGCCATCTCATCATCGGAAAAGGTACACAGATAAGGCATTACCATATTTGCTGAAATCAATTCTGCTTTTTCCATATTTGCGATGTCGGAAGCTCTCAGTTCCTCTTCACTGTCGCATGCCGTCAATCCAAAGATACAGGTAAGCGTACATAACATTACTAAAAATTTTTTCATATTAAGTATCACCCTTTCTAGACTGTTCCGTGTTTTTTAATGGGACGGTCTTCGCTCTTTGTATATAACATCTCTAAAGCACCGATTAAGTACTTTCTGGTGTCTTTCGGTTCTACGATCTGATCCACATATCCTCTCTTAGCAGCACTTGATGCGCTGTTCTGAAGACTTGCATATTCAGCAGCCTTTTCATTGATTGTCTCAGCGCCCTGGCCTTCGTACATAATCTTAGCAGCCAAAGTAGCATCCATACATCCGATTTCGGCGTTAGGCCATGCCATTGTAATGTCTGCACCGGTCGCTTTTGAGTTCATAGCCACATAAGCGGAACCGTAAGCTTTGCCGATTACAACGTTTACTTTGGGAACAGTTGCGTCTGCAAATGCATATGTAAGGGAAGCAACTGCTTTTGCAATACGTTTTTCACTGCACTCACAAGCTGCAAAGCCTGTTACGTTTGTGAATGTCATTACGGGAATGTTGAATGCATCACAGAATTTAACGAAATCTGCTGCTTTCTCGCATCCGCCCGGAGAAAGTACTGTATCATATTTCTCTGCTACATTGCCTTCTTCGTCCAGTCTTGCCGCGCAGTTTGCAACCGCACCAACTGTCTGTCCATCCAATCTCATGAAACCTACTGTGATTTCAGGAGCGTAATCTTTCTTGAGTTCAAAATACAGATTGTCATCTGCAATCATGGAAAGTGCAACTGTAGTATCACCTGCGCAGTTGTCTACACCTTCTACGGTTCTGTTCAGGTCGTCTGTGCACTCAACAATAGCGTCTTCCTCATTGTTGGCGGGAAGCATGCAAACCAATTCTCTGATCTGTGCCAAAACATCTGCTTCTGCTCCTGCCACGTCTACATTCCCGGCTTTCTTGCACTGAAAATCTGCTGCGGAAGTATCGCATTTAGCTGTTGTATTGCCAGCCAGCGCATTGGGAGAATTCACAAACAGTTTACCTGTCTTTTCTTCCATAAATGTGAAATCAGACATAGCGGAAAGAATTGCCAGACCGCCGCCACAATTTCCAAACACTCCGGTAATCTGGGGAATAACACCGGAAGCAAGTGTCTGCTTTTTGTAAAGTTCACCGAATGCAGCAAGTGCATCTGTGGACTCCTGTAATCTTACGCCGGCAGAATCGAGAAGTCCGATTACGGGTGCTCCTGTCTTCATAGCCAAATCATAGATGTTCGCGATTTTCTTTGCATGCATTTCGCCGACTGTACCGTTTAATACGGAAGCGTCCTGGCTGTATACATACACGGGATTACCGCCAATCACTCCATAACCGGTGATAACACCATCCGAAGGAGTCTCTGTCTGTTTCAAATTGAAATCTGTTGCTCTTGCAGTAACAAGCGCACCAAGTTCAACGAAACTGTTTTCATCGAGCAAAGAAACTATTCTCTGACTCGCTTTTGAAGTAGTACTCATGTTTTTCAGCCCTCCATTTATAATAAATAAATAATAACAACTTAGTAGGGAAAACTTGGTTTTGAAAGGGGTTTCACGCTAAAAAACCACCTTTTCCCCCGATTATCATCATCGTGCCTAGTATAGCACAAAAAAAGGCTGACGCATAGCAAAATTTACTTTTTTTTACATGTTTTTTACATTATCAAAAATAACGACAATATTTGCTCGAAACACCATTTAAAATTAATGTTTTCCACTGTGTCCGATACAATTATGTTTTCCTCCCAAAGCATTTCTTCCCCCAAAAAGTAACTTACCGTTCCAACCTGCTGTCCTTTTTTAACAGGAGCGGTTAATTTCTTCTCCACACTACATATCACTTTAATCTCTTCCTCTTCTTTCAACAAAAAATTTTTTTCACTCTCAGAAGACTTTGTGATTTCCAAATTTACATAGGCACTTTCTCCAATCCGTTGGGTCTGTCCCCCTTCCACAAGCAGCTTAGGCAGTTTACTTTCATCATATGCCCACTGATTCCCCGTATACAAATCATAATTCTCCAGTCCGTAATTCATGAGTAGTTTCGTGTCTGACCATTTCCAGTTTTTGTTACTCGGCCAGCCGCAGGCCAGAAGTGCCACCACATATTTCTTTCCATCTCTTTCCAGGGCTCCGACATAACAATATCCGGCAGCATTGGTAAATCCTGTTTTTCCCGTAAGCGCCCCTTCCATCTGGTCCAAAAACGCATTATGGTTTGTACAGTTAAAACTTCTGCTACCGGATACGTTTGTAAAAGAATAACTTCTTTGCCTTGTAATGTCTAAAAACGTCTCTGATTCTGCCGATTCCCATGCGCAATAACACATTACCCGCGCAAGTTCCGCCGCCGTTGTACTGTGCTTTTTTACAAGGGTCTGTCCCTGCTCGCCCGTCACATTTTCCTCGCTGTCCAGGCCGTTTGGCGTAATATAATATGTGTTTTCGCATCCCAGTTCCTGCGCCTTTTCATTCATGAGCCCCACAAAAGCTGCCACTGCTCTTTTACTTTCTTCTATTGAACGCCCGGAAGTTTCCGGCAGGTCCACTAATTTTCCTCCCACATGCTCCGCGATTGCTACGGCAGAATCGTTATGGGACTCCAGCATCAAAGAGTACAGCAAATCCCTAAGTACATACTGTTCCCCTTTTTGCATTCCCAAATGAACCTTCGGCTGGGAAGCGGCGTAAGAAGATACGGTTACCACATCATCCAAGTTCCCCTGCTCAAGCGTCACTATGCAAGTCATAATCTTGGTAGTGCTTGCCATGGGAAGAACCATATCCGCATTTTTTCCGTGAAGCACTCTCGTGCTATCCCCATCCATGAGCACGGCTGCCTTGGCGTATAATTCGTATTCTCCGATTTCTTCCTCCGCTTTCACCACAAGGGGTGCATCCAATAATAAATTTAGCATCAGGCTTCCACATAGAATCACATTCATGATTGTCTTCGGGATTTTTAAGTTCACTTTATGCTTCATATTTTGTTCCTAACAAATATCTCTCTTCATTTTTATGAAAAAATAAAATAAAAAAGCACAAAACCCTTCGATTTTGTGCCCTGATAAGCAATATTCGTTTTATATGTCAAGCTGCAGGGAAGCTTCCGCTTCTGCCTGTTGTTTAAATTCTTCCACCTGCACGGTGCTGAGTTCCGGAAGTTCATCCAAGGATTTCACGCCGAAACTGCGGAGAAACTGCTCCGTTGTTCCAAACAAAAGCGGACGTCCGGGTGCATCCAATCTGCCAAGTTCCGTTACCAAATCGTAATCAAGCAGTTTATTCAGTGCGTGATCGCAACTCACTCCCCTGATTCTCTCAATCTCCACTCTGGTAACCGGTTGCTTGTATGCGATGATAGAAAGTGTTTCCAACACAGAATCGGTCAAGGTAATCTTCCTGGGAGCCTTGGCAATCTTAATCAAATGCTCATACATTTCCGGTTTGGTGCAAAGCTGTACGCTGTCCTC
Source organism: uncultured Lachnospiraceae bacterium (assembly GCA_964425065.1). Classification (GTDB taxonomy): domain Bacteria; phylum Bacillota; class Clostridia; order Lachnospirales; family Lachnospiraceae; genus Acetatifactor. The sequence continues at coordinate 3,618 of CAYRLN010000147.1, forward strand.
CAACTCCATAATGGCAATCCCCCTGCCGTCCTGACTGTATTCTTCCATCATTTCCTGCAATATACTTTTTGTTTCTTTTACGCTCAATTCCGTTACATCTGCCAATTTACTGATTTCCACAGAATCTCCCATGGCAAACAGAATGGCTTCTATTGCGGCTTTCGCCTGTATTCTTTCCATCTATGTATTTCCTCCGATATCACATTTCCTGCACTTCATTGGATGTAATCATAATGTCATCAAAAATATTTTCCTGGGCAATCGTAATCTTGCCGATTTTCATCATTTCCAAAATGACGAGGAAAGTAACGATAATTTCCATTTTACTTCCCTGCTTTTCCAAAAGTTTACGAAAGCTGAAGGTTTTGTGACTCCGGACATAGTCCTCTACATAAGAAGTCTTTGCATCCAAATCAATCTCATCCTTCTCAATATTTCCGTACTTACTTCTGATAGGATCCACTTTGTCTTCCTGTCTGCGGATCAGCGATTTGAAAATGTCATTCAATTTCGCCAACGTCTGGTCCCCGATTAATTCCTCGTAATCAATGGGGCGCCTGTATTGCGCTACCTCAGGCGGAAGATTTTGGTCGCGGAACAAATTTCTGCCCGCATCCATCTGTCTGTCTCTCAGCTCAAACGACATATATTTGTACATCTTATATTCCAACAGTTTCTGTACCAGTTC
>CAYRLN010000147.1:4315-4818 GCA_964425065.1 uncultured Lachnospiraceae bacterium
CTGCCCTGGGTTCTTCTTCCTCCCCTTCCTCGTTTACCTCTTTGGGGAGAAGCATCCGGCATTTGATATCAACCAGCGTGGCTGCCATAAGCAAAAACTCACTCATGATATTCATATCTTCTGTTTCCATTTGTTTAATGTAATCCAGATACTGGGCTGTAATCTCTACAATCGGAATATCATAAATATCTACTTTATTTTTATCAATCAGGTGAAGAAGTAAATCCAAAGGACCTTCAAACACCTCAAGTTTTACCGATATTGCCATCTTATGTTTTCCTCACATCATTTATCAGACACTTTATTTTACCCGTTTTGTCCTTCAAATTCAAGCACAATCAATTCTCCCGGGTTAAAAAAACGTACATTGGGCGAATGGGTCCCGATGCCTCTTCCCAGCACCATGACAGACTCATCTTCCGTAAAGGTTCCCGCATCGTATTTGGGAAACAGTTTCAACGAAGGAGCAATGACGCCACCGACGAACGGCAGGCGCATAATGC
>CAYRLN010000148.1:0-4805 GCA_964425065.1 uncultured Lachnospiraceae bacterium
TATATCTCATTCAAATACTGGAAATTAGAGAAATCGGAATAGACAAAATAAAACTTTTGCTCTAAATTTTCCCTGCAGTATTCATCTGAAAGTTCCATAAAGCGGAAATACTGGGGCAGCCTTGTAAGGGTGTCATAATTGATTTGCTGCTCCATCTGTTGTTTCTTTTCCTCGTTCTCAAACATTTTTTGCAAACGGTTAAAGATAACATTAGCCAAACGGTAAAGTACATCCTTTTCATCTGCCCAATCCCTGTCGTTATGGCGGTCAATGAAAGAAATATATCCGCTGTACGCTCCGAAGCCTTTCGCCTTCACAAACATAATGGAACCCATGGTTTCGCCCTTCATTTTTTCCATTTCCCGGCGGCGAAGTACCATAACACCCTGGCTGTCACAGTGGTTGCCAATATATGCCCAGTCTGCGGCCGCTTCCGTAAGTGCCGATTTCTTTATCAGACGTTTATGTTTGTTGCTCCAATGGTATAATACCTGATGTCTTTCCGGTTCTACTTCGCGGATGCAGGTAATGTCATCAAAGCCAAAGAACTGACAGATCCTATCGGATACCATCTTAAGTCCGTTCCTGATATTTGAAACATTATCCAACAACTCCAATGAGAACAAAATCAATTCTTCCGCATTGTGAATCAACGTATCCTTACGGCTGTAATCTTCATCAATACCTCTTTGGTTCAAGTAACCGCTTTGAGGCACCGGACCATCTCCGGCCTGCACAATCATAAAACTGCCCTTTTTCTTGCGCTTCACCTGATAGAGGGCAAAGTCCGCCCACTGGAACATTTTTTCTGACTCTTTATGCTTGTTGTCACAACAAACAAGCCCTAGACTACATGATATCTTAAGACCCGAATCATCTTCCTGATAAATTCCCTGAAATCCTTCCTGAAGCTCCTCCAACAGCATTTCCAGCTCAACAGAATCCGTGTTCTCAATAAGCATCATAAACTCATCCCCACCGATGCGTCCTTTGATGGCATCGGGGAATGTTTCCTTCAACTTATCTGCAAATGTACAAATAACGGCATCACCAAATAAATGACCGTTAATGTCATTCACCTGTTTAAAATTATCGATATCTGCCACCATCAGATAGGCTTTCTCATCGCCTTTTATTTTACATAAGCGTTCATTTATCCTCTCCCTGGTAACTCTGTGATTTAAAAGTCCTGTCAGGGAGTCCTTTTCCGATTTTTCACGGAAAACCCGCTCTCTTTCTTTTCGCTCATCTATGTTCTGCGTTTTACCGATTACCTTCTCCGGCAGACCTTTTTCATTGTAAATAGTAACGCCTTCCATTTCTATCCAATGATATTGTCCGTCTTTATAGAGTTTACGCAACTCTACATGAATTCTCGGTTTTCCGCTGCGTAGTGCCAAACAAAACTCATCCAAAAGTCCCGAATCTTCCGGATGAAAATACCCTGTTTTCCGGATTTCTTCCGTATAATTTTCTCTGAACTGCTCCGTATTAATCAGTTCATCAGCCTGTTTCGTATATGCCATAAAATCCTTCTGGACATCATATTCAAATATCAAATCTCCGGACATCATGGCAATAATGTTCAATTTTTTACGCTCTTGACGAAGCTGTAAATAGGCCTGTTTTGCATCGGTTATGTCCATGATAACACACTGTAACGCAGGCTTATCACCGCCCTCCAAAAGGATTGCCTGCATCATACGCCATTCTTCCCGATTTTCACCGTTAAAGACCCGGTACTCCATTTGAAACATTTCTTCATTCTGGACGCACTGCTCTATTTTTCCCTGCAGTTTAACCCAATCCTTCTCCTGAATGAATTTTTCATAGTGGTTTTCATATTCCTCCGCAACCTCTTTCCTGCTCATACCCAGCATCTGGAACAATGCCTCATTTGCGGTCTCAATAATTAAACCGTCATCGTAGCGCATTCTTGCCACGCCTCCCGGAATACTGTTCACCAATATATTCATTTCTGTCTTTACGGTATCCAGCATCTTTGTCACATCAAACAGGATAATAATAACTCCGTCAACGTCACCGTTTTGCAGATAATAGGGACAATATCTCACACCCCACACGAGACCTTCTTTTACCACCTCGCGCCAGACAACGCACTTTTCCTTCATACACTTTTCTACGTCTTCCACAAAAGTGTAATAATCCTTCATAAAAGTAACTTCTGTGATTCTTTTCCCCGTATCCGCCAATGCCAACTCTGTGTTTTTGGTCATAATGGGTGTTACTCTGCGGATGCATAAATTTTTATCAATAAACAATGCTCCGATTTGGGCAGTCACCAAAAGGTTGTCCAAATCCGCATTTGCCTTGATCAGTTCATTCATTTGTTCCTGATATTCCTGTTCAAATGTATACCCGCTTTGTAATGTCAGTTCTTTTGCCGTCATCTCTACAGTCCCCCAGTTTCCGCTTACGCGGTTGCCTTCTCTGCTTCAATTTATATTACCTGATTTCGTCTATGTCACTAAAATTCCACACACGAATATTAAATTCTACCAGTGGTGTATCACAGTATGCACAAGTCTTTGCCCCCACCCCGGACAAAGGTGCCCCGCAATTCGGACAGTTAAGCCCCAGCGCCCAATCCCTGGTATCTTCCACCACTTCTCTGTCCTGAATATAAATCATTTCTATGTTAAATTTTGTCTGCGTCTTACTATCTTTCCGGCCGGCAAGAATTTCGCCCTGTTTCTCAGAATAATATACATATTCCACTGCTGATTGGAAAATAATACTGCAACGCCCTTTTTCTTTCCGGTATTGGTGAATCTCAGTTCTGTGCACATGTATTTTCTCGTAATGGGATCGGGTATTCTGCGCCTTCAACATGGAGATGTACATGGAAAGTTTCTCTTTTAATTCCTGCGTTCCCTCTGTCAGCAGTCCCGGATTTTGTGCGTCAATACTTCGCAGATAACTAATCAACACATTTTCTGCTCTTTCTTTTACCTCATCATAGTTGAAGTCCGGAAAGTCTCTGACAATTCTCGGCAAACAAAGGCTTGTTGCTGAGGAAACTGATTTTGGTGTCGTCGAATATTCCATATTCATCTTCTTAATTCCTGCCTGTACGGAACTGGTACCAAATACAGTCTGGGAGAACCCTCTCACCTTTGCCGCGATTTTCTTGTACGCAATGTAACACACGAGAACCAACGTCAAAAGTAAAACCAGCACAATAATAAGCCCGAATATAATTCCTTTCATCCAATTATCCGCCTTTATCTCTTGTTTCATAAAGACAGCAATAGGCGGGGTTCCCCCCGCCGCTGCCATTCACTATTTATTTACGGTCTTCTTCGTTAAACACGTCGCCGCACTCCGGACAGAATTTCGGAGGATTTGCGGGATCTTCCGGCTCCCATCCGCATTTATCGCATTTATACAAAGGTGCTCCCTCCGGTTTTTTGCTTCCGCATTCACTGCAGAACTTACCCTGATTTACGTGTCCACAGGAGCAGGTCCAGCCTGCATCAGCGGGTTTTGCCGTTCCACATTCCACACAGAACTTACCACGGTTATCCTCTTTTCCGCAGGAACATTTCCAACCTAAGATTGGAGCAGGAGCCGCTGCCGGTGCTTCAGGCTGTGCAGGTGCTGCCTGTGCGGGTGCTGCCTGTGCGGGTTTGTTCTGTCCCATTGCAAAGAGGGTATTTGCATCCATGCCACCTGCCATGTTTGCCATATTCATACCTGCGATTGCCATCATGGGACCGGTAGAGGTATTTGCCGCTGCAGACTTTAATGCTTCTGCCTGAGCCATGGACAGGTTTGCAGCCGCCATATCCGCCTGACGGAATACTGCTGTCTCCTGAAGGCTGGTGATTTTTGCCTCGATATCTTCCGGAGCCTTCGTATTAATTGTCATGGAGACCATCTCAATACCACGGAGTTTTGCCCATTTTTCAGACAAAACCTCATTCATTGCCTCGGTCAGTTCCACGGTGTGTGCTACGATTGCACTGTATCTGACACCCTGAGCGGAGATTTTAGCCAATGCAGGTTGAAGCGCTGTTACAAGTTCCCCTTTCATCTGGCTGGTAATCTCACTCTTTTTAAATTCATCTGTTACATTTCCGCATACATTGGTGTAGAACAAAAGAGGGTCAACAATCTTATATGTATATTCACCATTGCATCTCAGAGTAATGTCCATATCCAAACCGATATTGGTATCCACCACTCTAAAAGGAATCGGATTTGCAGTACCGTAAAGATTGTTTAAAATTTCTTTTGTATTAAAGAAATAAATTCTCTGGTCCTTCGCTGTGTTTCCGCCTGTTGTGAAACGCTTTCCGAATGTCTCAAAGGACTTTTTAATATTTTCGCCCAAATTGCCGTAAAGAAGAGACGGTTCTGTGGAAGAATCATAAATAAATTCTCCTGCCTCCGCACAAAATTCAACTACTTTACCCTGATCAACAATAATCATACACTGTCCTTCGTTGACCGCAATAATGGAACCGTTGGAAATGATATTGTCAATTCCTTTTGTATTACTGTTTCTGCCTTCCGTCACTTTCTTTTGGCCTTTTACAACCAAAACATCGCTGGCAATAGAATCACAGTAAAAATACTCGCGCCACTGATCTGCCGCCAAACTTCCGAACGCATCTTTAACCGCTTGAATCAAACCCATTTTTTCATCCTCCGTCTTATATATCATAATTATTGTAAACTCTCACAGTTCATGTCCATTGTACCAAGTTTTCGTTTTTTTATCAACAAACTTTTGCATTATCTCTGACTTTTTCTTTCCAATCACAAGTTTTTCGCATAAA
>CAYRLN010000149.1:0-4765 GCA_964425065.1 uncultured Lachnospiraceae bacterium
AGTCCAACAGATTACCTAAGTGTAGATGATTTTTATAAAGTCTATGCCTATGCTTGTCTTTATAAAGCAGATGCGCCCACGGAAGGAAGTATTCCGGCACAATCAAAACTATAAATCCGCTATGAACATTATCGTACGGGCTAATAAAAATCTATTTCAAAAGGAGAAAAAACCTATGTGTGAAGCTTTATTAGAATTAATGAGTGACGAAATTGAAGCAAGAGCAAAAGAAGCCATGGATAGAGGTATGCAACAGGGTATGCAACAGGGTATGCAACAGGGTATGCAACAAACCATCCCCGCCTTAATAAAAGCTTACAAAAAATTAAATCTTTCTGCTGCGGAAATACTTAAAACTCTGATTGATGAACTTGATATTACCGAGAAAATGGCTCAAGAATTTGTAGCCAAGTATGTGTAACCGGAGGTTCTCATGACGAACATCGTAATCCTTACTAATAAACGCAAATATTCCTATCACGCGGAAGTTTCTTCCATGATTTACACCGTCTTGTCCAAAAGTGACACCGTTATTACCACAATTGACATTGACGATTACAAATTCGACCACGAATGCCTTGCAAAAATAAAAGAGTTACAACCCGATGTGATTGTAACTCTTGACCTTGCGGGATTCCGTTTCCGCACCCAGTCCGGAGAGAACGCCCTTAACATGCTTCCCGGTAAGAATTTGAATCTGGTGTGGGGCAATAAACCGGAGTATGCAGAATATCTGAGCAAGAAAATCAGTCTTTCCATGATTTTTTATGATGCTACGGGAGTGGACCATGGGCTGAGTGGAAAGTATCCGAATATGTTGTATTATAAGACTGTTTGTGAGTTGACGAAGGAGTCAGAGAGTTTCCAAAGGATATGGGAAGATTTTGTAACAGAGAGTGTGATACCAGGGTGATTCACAAACTTACATTACGCAAAGATACAAAAAGACTTAAATTCAAATGTGTCAGTACATTGAACTTAAGTCTTTTCTTATTATTTAAAACCATTTTTTACCCATTGAACTGCTCTCTCATAATCATTGATAGTATCTATTTCTTGAGTTCGCAGTTCCATAAACGGGACAGGCAAATAGGGTTCAATCAATTGAAAAACATGTCCCGTACCGTTGAGCATTTTATGACTCTTCATCTGTGCAATACCATTCCACTCATATGACCCGGTGTTACGAAAAAAAGCACTAACATATTCTTTACCATTTTCTTCATACGTTTCTAACATCCAAGGATCATCTGATTGTATCGCGCCTCCACTCACAAATTCATTCTCGCAGTTAAGTATTTTTTCCATATCATCCGGAGGCACCCGTGCCGGTTTCTCTATATCTATGATTAAATACAAAAACAACGTCTTTTCTGTACTCTCTCACGACTTCGATAACTTTTTTTGCCTGATAACCAACTACCACTCTTATATCTTTCTCATCTTTTAACATCTCCAGATGCCTTACAATTAACGGCTTTCCATCAATTTCTACTAATGCTTTTGTAGTCCCCAATCCTAGCCGATTACCCATTCCAGCACAACTTATAATTACCGTTCTTGAACAAGCCATATCTTTTCCTCCTACAGTAATCTTTCCAAAAATTCAACCAACTTGTCTTCCTGATAAATAGCATGACTGGCACACATCAGCACAGAAGTGGCAATGTTTCTAACCCCTCCATAACCGATTCCAATATCAGCCGCCTCTATCATTTCTGCATCGTTATTGCCATCCCCCACCGCAACGAACGGAAGCACCATTTGACTTATTACTGCATTTTTGTCCACAATACTGAAGACATCCTGTATGTAACCATCCTTCACTAACGCCTTAGAACAAAAAAGATTATTTTCCATTCCAATACGTTTCATGAGCCCCTCAATCCAAATATCCAAATTTCCCGTAACTATATAGCATCCCTCTTCCACAAGTCCTTCTTTTTGGGTCCCACATTGCATAGAACGGTTTTTCGTTTGTTCATTTTAACTATTGCGTTTTGCCATGCAATGTGTTATTCTTTTTTAAAGCAGTTTTTTCTATTTTATCTAAACAGCGGAATTTCTTTATTCCGCACTCAAAATAATTCTTTTCAAAGCAAAATTTCTTTTTGCTTTGTCTTTCAGAAAATTCATGCTTTATTCCCTATTTACAGCAGGAGTTTTCTGATAAGTGAGCTCCTGACATTTTGAAAAGGAGGTCACATGAACAAAGAGCCAACCCCAAAACAGGTGCACCAGTGGCACCCGGCTTTCTTCGCAAGCATTCAAATCGAATTTGAGAATGAAGAAAGCAAACTTATTTTTGAAAACGAACATCAACTAGGCACAAAGCCAAAGGAGATTGACGTGCTGATTATCAAAAAGAATTCCAAGGAACCGATTTACAAAAACATCGGCCGCATATTCCGCACTCACAACATTGTGGAATACAAAAGTCCCACAGACTACCTTAGCGTGGATGACTTCTACAAAGTCTATGCCTATGCCTGCCTTTACAAAGCGGATTCCCCTAAGGAAGGTGCCATTCCGGCCGAGGAAATCACCATCACTTTCGTCTCAAAACGTTTCCCACAAAAGATGGTTCATCATTTAAAGGAAATGAGAAAATTTAATATCGTCAATGTCGAACCCGGTATTTATTACATAGAGGGCGACGTGTTCGGCATGCAACTACTTGTTACGTCACAATTATCCAAAGGAAACAATCTATGGCTACGAAATCTGACGGACGATTTAACAGACCAAAACGAAGCACAAGAACTACTCCGCTCTTATGAGCAGCATAAACACAACCGTAACTACAAATCCGTCATGAATATCATCGTGCGGGCTAATACCGAATTATTTCAAAAGGAGAAACAGCCTATGTGTGAAGCATTGTTAGAGTTAATGAAAGATGAAATTGAAGAAAGAGCCGAAATAGCCATGAAACAAGGCTGGCAATCCGGCAGAGAACAAGGCATGCAACAGGGTATGCAACAAGGTATGCAACAAGGCATGCAACAGGGCATGCAACAAATTATATCAGCATTAGTCGAATATAAAAAATGTAATTTGTCTTCTTCTCAAATATTAAACAATTTGGTTACCGAATTGCATATCGATAAAACCTTGGCACAAGAGTTGGTAACAACTTATTCGTTGTAAAACCACGTAGAAATTCGCGCCATTGCGCAACCAAAAAACCGGGAAGAATAAACTCCTTCCCGGTTTTTTTAATTATTTAATAATTTTCTGTAGATTTTTTAAACAATCGGCGTCTACATCCCCTTTAAATCCCTTACTCTCCACCAAATGCATCCGATCAACTACTACACCTATAAACAAACTTTCTAAGGCTTGCAACTCGTCCCAAATGTCAGTTAGACCATACCGGTCTCTTAAAACAGATATTGATAACACAGTCTCAAATTCTTTGTAAGAATTATAAAATAGAACAATCGCTCGGGATATAATATATTTGGCAGGTACATTTTTCAATATCCATTCTTGGTCAAACCAACATATCCTATCAGTATCAACAAATGCATTGCGCAAAATCATATCAATATATCCTTCTTTTAATACTGGTCCATAATTTTTTCCATTTTCTTTATTTGCTATTCCAAAAGTATATAAAATATTATCTTCTTCCCGCACTTCATCTGAACTCTTTATAATTTCTTCGTATACTTTGTCAAACAAATCTAATATTTCAGGTATATCCTTCTTCCGGTATGCTTCAAGTACCACTTCCTCTAAAGTCCGCTTTGGGCAATAATCAGAAACCAGCATATTTTCTACCAATCTACTCTTCCACACAGAAATACCGTGTTTCTCAAGATTATCCTCATTCTCAAGTATTTGGCACATATGATTCAAACCATTTTCTAATCCCATTGAGAATTTTTCTACTTTTCCATCCTTGGTAAACCTCGTCCCTACCTGATACTCTGGCAAACGGCTACTGTTCAAAGCAGCAAAAGTTATCTGCCCTACCTCACCCTCCTCAGTGCACTCCAAGAAAAAAGAATTTGCAAAAAAATCAAACACGTTATTATCAATCAGGTCCGCATATATTTTTTTCTCATCAGCCACCAACGTCCTGGAGTCCGGAATATAATAATATTCCGCATTCATCATATTTGCATTCTTTGGCAAACAACGCTCCGAATAAATTACAGTCGGCAACTTATAGTCTGGCATAGGATAATAGAAAAAGGTCTTCTTAAATCCACTCTGTTTTACTAGCTGCTCTAATGCCGCTTTTGAAAAAGTTCGAACTTTATTTCCCGAAATTCTATACTGATTCATTCCTTCGAAAGGAATAGATGTATGATCTTCCCTTGCTCCACACCAATATTTCAACCCATACTGATTTTCAATTGCAATCAAAAGCCGACCATCAGGTTTTAACAAAGAACGGATTTTTTTCAAGAAATCCTCATATGGATTTTCTGTTTCGGTATAACTCCCCTGATATTCCAAGACACCGATAAGCGTTATATAATCAAATTTTTTTTCAAACTCGATATCGTTTAAGTTTCCTACAATAATCTCCAGATTTTCTTTTTCTCGGCAACGCAACAGAGCTCCTGTAGCTCTCCTTTTAGAAAGTTCCACCGCAGTTACATCCCTGCATCTATCACAGAGTACACTTGTTATCGCCCCAATACCGCATCCTATCTCCAATACAGACGCCTCTTTATCAAAAGGATACCAATTCAAGATATTTTTACGCGTATGAGTCAAATGGTAATAGACGGGCCAACAAAAGTTATTC
>CAYRLN010000150.1:0-4740 GCA_964425065.1 uncultured Lachnospiraceae bacterium
GCAAAAGGCGGTAGTGGCGAAAAGGAAGACATCTTTAAGGCAATCGGAAACGGCATATACGTTACTTCCTTAAACGGTCTGCACGCAGGTGCAAACCCTGTCACCGGCGATTTCTCCATTGCCTCCGAAGGTTACCTGATTGAAAATGGCAAAAAGTCCCGCCCGGCAAAGAACTTCACCATTTCCGGGAACTTCTATCAGCTTTTGAAAGACATCTTCATGGTTGGCGATGACTTGAAATTCTCCACCCCCAGAAGCGGCTGTTGCTTCGGCTCCCCTACCGTTGCGGTAAAGGATGTTTCTGTTGCGGGTAAGTAAGTTTTTTTCGGAAGTACTTCTTTTTTGATGAGTTGTCTATAAATCGGGAGTCGTGTATACGAATTTGAAGTTGACGAGATGATACAATTTCCGACAGGAAATCTTGAGCCTATGAACTTTTGGGGTATAAATAAACAAAAATGACATTTGTACCCCAATGCAAATAACATGCTTATCGCTGTTTGGGGTACAAAAGGGTATTTCTTTTCGATTATACCCCAAATAAGACCTTAATTCTTGGAAACGCATCGGAATGAAGGAAACACTAAAAGAATTTGGGGTATAAATAAACAAAAATGACATTTGTACCCCAAAGTACAACGTAAGCTTTTGGTGTCCGTAACCCGCACCACTCCCCATCTCTCGCACCTACATGCAAACAAAAAAGTACGCCACATGGCGTACTTTTTTTACAATCCAAATTCCTCGATCAGTTTCCGGACTCTTTCCCGCATTTATACCATCTCCTACAAAATCACTTCCATACCCACTTTTTGGGGTTTCAGCCCGCAATTCTCATAGAACTTCATGGCCGATTCATTGCAACTCCAAACATTTAAGGTCACGTTGTAACAGCCATTTGCCTTTGCGAAATCCAGCACATATTCATACAGGTGCGTTCCAATCTTTTGTCCCCGTGCATTCTCATCCACGCACAAATCATCTATGTATATGGTTTTGATGTCCGTCAGTATATTGTTGCTCTGATGCTGCACAAAGACGCAAAAAGCATAGCCCTGCACGATTCCGGCCGAATCCTCTGCCACAAACACAGGCGTCTTTTCGTCTGCTAATATTGTTTCCAATTCTTCATCGGTATATTTCTTCACATTCCCTTTAAACAAATCGGGACGTCCCTTGTGGTGCACGTCAAGCACTTGATAGAGCAAATCGTTAATTCTGCCCATATCCCGGTTTTCTGCCTTGCGAATCAGCAGTGTGCCCCCGGCGCAACCCTTTGCTGTCTTATCCATACTCTACTCCTTCATTTTCATCCCAAAACTACCACAGCGTCAAAACGCAAAACCGGCGTTCTTCTTCCTTTCTTACCTCGTAGACAAAAAACCATATTCTCTTATGGCTGCTGCATCATCAGGATAAGTCTGTAGATAATTGTTGAGCAATGCCTCCGCCGCCGCAAACTCGCCAAGGAATTCATAGGCTACGATTTCGTTAAATTGCAGCGTCTGCATCATACCGTTATCCGGAATTTTCATGGCATTTTGGAATGCCTCCAATGCCAGTTCATAGTCCCCCTGTTTCAGATAACACAAACCTTGCTGGTTATAAATCCGGGCGTCACCGTCATTTTGGTTCAAGTACTTTATGTACACGTTATTTAGCGCGTAGCTGAAATCTCCGGTCGCCTCGTAAGACATGCCTAAGTAATAATACACATCTGCCGTCCCCAGTTTTTTTGCCTCCTCCAGCTGCACGCAGGCCTGCAGATAGTCCCCCAGATAATAATAAATTATGCCCTTATCATAGGCAGTCATCTTCTTTTCCCGTTCTGTCAAAGCAGTCTGTAAATATGCCTGACCCTGCTCCTTCATTTCATGGGCTTCCAAAATTTCATAAATCTTAATCAGCACATCATAATCATTGGGAACCATCTCAATCACTTTCTCGAAATCCGCGATGGCATTTTCCGTTTTTCCCTGCTCCAGCCTTGCGTTTCCGCGAAGGAAATAGCATTCCGCCTCATCCCGCAAAGCTAAAATGGCATCATAAATCTGCTCCGCTTCCGCGTAGTCTCCGTTTTTACAAAGAGCGGCGGCCAAGTAATAATTCACATCAAAATCCATGTTCTCAACAAAACCGTCACTATATGCCAGACACTCTTCAAAATACGAAATGGCCCCTTCGTAATCCGTCAAACCCATGCTCGCGATTCCCATACCTCTGGCAATCAGGCGCGCATCTTCCCCGTTCTCTGCGGCTGCCTTAAAATATTCCATGGCACCGCGGTAATCCAAGGCTTCTATTGCATCCATTCCATCTTTTATGTTTTTATACTCTTTCGTTTCACCACATCCCGCCAGCGCAACGCAAATCCCTATTGCCGCCAGGAAAACCATGCTTTTCTTCTTGTTTTTCATTGTTTTCTTCCGTATTTTATGCTGTATTTATCAGGTTTCTTTAAAAATCTTTTACAACTATAAGTATAACAATAATTCTTTATTCCGACAACGGCTAATTCACAAATGTGTATTGACGCTTTTTTAACAATCGTATACAATAATACTATTATTATACGATATTTTATACGCAAGAGGAGACCATACCATGTTAGACATCATTTCACAGATTAACAGCGCCATAAACAATGTAGTTTGGGGCGTTCCCGCATTGATTTTGCTGATTGGAACCGGCGTCGTAATGACTATCCGCTCCCGTTTCTTCCAGTTTAGACATTTTGGGCATGCCATGTCCCAGACTGTGGGAAGTCTGTTTAAAAAGAAAGCTTCACCCAAAAACGAGGATAAAAAATCCATTTCACAGTTTCAGGCGCTCTGTACGGCTCTGTCCGCAACAATCGGAACGGGAAACATTGCAGGTATCGCCTATGCTATCACTATGGGTGGCCCCGGTGCCGTATTCTGGATGTGGATCGCTGCTATTGTGGGAATGATGACTCATTACTCGGAAAATGTACTGGGTATCTTCTACCGCCGCCGCAACGAAAAAGGCGAGTGGTGCGGAGGCGCTATGTACTACCTCCGCGACGGTCTCGGTTCCAAGAAAAATTGTAAAACTCTCGGTAAAGTTTTGGCCACACTTTTCTCCATTTTCGCAGTACTTGCCTCTTTCGGTATTGGAAATATGGGACAGGTGGTCTCCATTAAAGAGAGCGTTCTGAATGTGTTCTCTTTCACGGGAAACACTACCACGGACTCCCTGATTCTGGGTGCTGTTGTAATGGTTGCCGCCGCCCTTGTTATTCTCGGCGGACTCTCCCGTCTTGCAAAAGCCAATGAAAAGTTGGTTCCGTTTATGGCAATTTTCTATATCATCGGCTCCGTTACAATTATTATTATGAATTACGACATGGTTATCCCTGCATTCATCTCTATCTTCAGCAAAGCATTTAGTATGGAAGCAGTAGCAGGCGGTATTGGCGGTGCCCTGATTAAACAAGCTGTTACCTGGGGCTTTAAACGCGGTGTTTTCTCAAACGAAGCCGGACTTGGTTCCTCTGTTATGGTACACTCTACCGCTAATGTAAAAGAGCCTGTCACTCAGGGACTTTGGGGTATTTTCGAAGTGTTCTTTGATACAATCGTTATCTGTACCCTGACAGCTCTTGTTGTATTGACAAGCGGAGTCGTGGATCTTAACACCGGTGCCTCTATCAGTGGTGCCACTAAACTGGGCCTCGCGACAGAAGCTTTTACAAACAATTTCGGCACCCTTGGCGGTGTTTTCATGGCGATTGCCGTTACCCTGTTTGCCTTTTCTACCGTCCTGGGCTGGAGTTTCTACGGCACAAAAGCCTGGGAATATCTCTTCGGGGCAAAATCAACTATCATTTACAAAATTATTTTTATTGCCATGATTTTGGCAGGCTCTACTCTCAGCGCCGATTTGGTTATTGACCTGTCCGATACCTTCAACGGTCTCATGGCTATTCCTAACCTGATTGGTGTACTGACCCTTTCCGGCACAGTAATGGCAATCACAAAAAATTATAAAAAACGCCATTTATCAAAGACACCGGATACAACCTTAACACCTATGCTCTCCTACTCCCCCGAAATTCAGGCAGAGCAGGAAGCTGCTTTTAAAGAAGAGGACTAAGAAAAGGAACTTTCATGAAAACAAAAAAAATAGTGTCTTTGGCACTTTTTACGGCACTGGCTCTCATTCTATCCTTAATCGAGTCAGCCTTCCCCCCCCTTGCTCCCATTCCGGGAATCAAACTGGGGCTTGCAAATATCATTACTTTGATTATCTTGTTAAACTACACACCGGCGGACGCATTCCTCGTTTTGCTGGTGCGTGTTTTATTATCGTCTTTTTTTGCCGGGCAGGCCATCTATCTGCTCTACAGTCTTGCCGGAGCACTCTTGTGCTTCCTGGCAATGTGGTTTGTAAACCGGCTTTTACAAAAACACTTTATCTTTCTGACAAGTATTATCGGAAGTTGCTTCCATAATATCGGGCAGATACTCATGGCAGTGCTTCTTACCCGCACCATCGGCGTAACCGCATATCTTCCCATTTTGCTGATTAGCGGTATTTTAACCGGCTTGTTTACCGGTTTATGCGCCTTTTATGCCCAGCGTTATCTTGCTCCCCATTTTCTCAAAAATATCCAATCATAAATATTTCCTGCGTTTTGCCCCATAATATGTTATACTATTATGGGGTTGTTTTTTCCCCTTCACTTTACATATGCCTAAAAGAAAGAGGGACTATAAA
>CAYRLN010000151.1:0-4732 GCA_964425065.1 uncultured Lachnospiraceae bacterium
TGCGGAAGAAGAAAAAGGAAACGCACTGGTAAAAGAAACATTCCCTCTCCTGAAAAACTGTCCTGAAATTAATTTCATCGGCAGCGTGGAGGCGAGAGATGTTCCAATGGGAGTGGCAGATGTACTTGTTTGCGAAGCTTTCGTGGGAAATGTTACATTGAAAATGTTTGAAGGTACAGGTATGATGTTCCTTAGAAAGATTAAAGAAACCATGACCTCTTCTCTCAGGACAAAAATTGGTGCTTTGCTTATCAAACCTGCGCTGAAAAACACGTTAAAGGGCTTTACAACCGAAGAACATGGCGGAGCCCCCATGCTTGGCCTTACCGGTCTTGTGGTTAAGAGTCACGGCAGTTCTAAGGCTATTGAAATCAGAAATTCTATTCTGCAATGTGTAACATTTACAGATCAGAAGATTACTGATAAAATCAAAGAAAAAATCGCATTAGAGGATTAAAGGAAGGATCGGACTATGGAATTTGAAAAACTGAAACAGATTATTGCGGATGTACTGAATGTAGATCCCGAAGAAATCACAATGGAAACTACTTTTACAGATGATTTGGGAGCTGATTCTTTGGATGTTTTCCAGATTGTAATGGGAATTGAAGAAGAATTTGATATTGAGGTTCCACCTGAGAAAGCAGAAAAAATCTCAACAGTTGAAGAAGCAGTGGAAATGATTAAAAGTGCAATCAACTAATTGATATCAGAAACTTATGCAAAGTATTCCTAAAGAGTTTAGGAATACTTTGTTTAAATTTTGCGAAAGGAAGATTCATGCTGGAAGGATATACACTGGAAGAACTGGAACGGCGGATCGGCTATGATTTTAAGGATAAAGCGCTATTAAAACAGGCGATTACCCACAGTTCTTTTACAAACGAACAGAGAATAAATAAATTTGGTCATTATGAGCGTTTGGAATTTTTGGGGGACGCGGTTTTGGAACTGGTATCCAGTGACTTTTTGTACCACCGTTTTCCCGAACAGACAGAAGGTAGTTTGACCAAAACCCGTGCGTCCATGGTATGCGAACCCTCCCTTGCGTTCTGCGCCCGTGATTTGGAACTTGGCAAGTTCATGCTCCTTGGAAGGGGCGAGGAAAGCACCGGTGGAAGAAACAGAGATTCCATCACTTCTGATGCTATGGAAGCTGTAATCGGAGCAATTTATTTGGACGGCGGAATCGAACCTGCACGTGAGTTTATCGATAAATTCATTTTGTCGGACTTGGAAGACAAGCAATTATTTTTCGATAGTAAGACAACTCTTCAGGAACTGATGCAGAGAGAATTGAAGAAAGAATTTCATTATGTATTAATAGAAGAGACAGGACCGGAGCACGAAAAGCAGTTTATTGTGGAAGTGCAGATGGAAGGTACTGTTATCGGGCAAGGAAGCGGACGGACGAAAAAGTCTGCAGAACAGCATGCTGCTTATGAGGCGCTTTTGCTATTAAAAAACAAGAGAAAGAATTAATTTCGGGGAACACATATGTATTTAAAAAGTATAGAGATTTGCGGATTTAAATCTTTTGCAAATAAAATCACCTTTCAGTTTCATAATGGTATTACAGGTATCGTAGGACCTAACGGAAGCGGTAAAAGTAACGTTGCAGATGCAGTCAGATGGGTGCTTGGCGAACAGCGTATCAAGCAGCTTCGCGGTGCATCCATGCAGGACGTTATCTTTTCCGGAACGGAGGCCAGAAAACCGCTTAGCTACGCTTTTGTTGCCATCACGTTGGACAACTCCGACCATCAACTGGCTATTGATTACGATGAAGTAACCATCGCCAGAAGGATTTATCGTTCCGGTGAAAGCGAGTATCTGATTAACGGTTCCGTATGTCGTCTGAAAGATGTCAACGAACTCTTTTACGATACCGGTATCGGTAAAGAAGGCTATTCCATCATCGGTCAGGGACAGATTGATAAAATCCTGAGCGGAAAACCGGAGGAACGCCGTGAACTTTTTGATGAAGCGGCAGGTATCGTTAAGTTTAAGAGAAGAAAAAATGCGGCGCAGAAGAAACTGGAAGACGAACAACAGAATCTGGTGCGTGTAAAAGATATTTTGTCTGAACTGGAAAAGCAGGTTGGACCTTTGGAGAAACAGTCCGAGGTGGCAAAAGTCTACTTGAAAAAGAAGGAAGAATTAAAGACATTGGATGTCAATGTCTTCCTTTTAGAGAACAATCGTTTAAAAGAGCAACTGCAGGCAGTGGAAGAAAAACATGAAATTGCAAGCCATGATTTGAATGATACAACTGAGCAGTATGAGAAAATCAAGGAAGAATACGAGAGAATCGAAGCGGAAATCGAGAGCCTGGATGAGGCAATCGAGCAGGCAAGAACCTCTCTTACGGATACCAGTGTGCTGAGAGGCAAACTGGAGGGTGAAATCAATGTCTTAAAGGAGCAGATTAACTCTGCAAAGAGCAACGATGCCCATTTGCAGAACAGGCAGAAGGCAGTTCAGGGACAGATTGACGAAAAGAATATTGAAAAGAAAAGCATTCTTCAGGAGAAGAGTGTGATTGACGAGCAGGTAAACCAGATTGTGGCTACCCGTGATGAAGTCAGGGAGATGCTTATTACGGTTCAGAACCGTATTGCGGAATTGAACGATAATATCGAAGCCGGAAAAAATACGATTATCGGTGAACTGAATCAGCGTGCAACCATCAAATCCAAAATGGGTAGATATGACACCATGATGGAACAGATTGCAATCCGTAAGGCGGAACTGAATTCTCGCTTGCTCCGTGTAAAATCGGATGAGGCTGAGCAGGCAGAGAATTTGAAACGCTTAGAGAAAGAATTTGAGGAAGTAACGGCTGTTCTCGGCACCATGAATGAGAAAGCCGCCTCCATGGAACTGGAACTGGGTGACATCCGTGAAGGACTAATGGAAAAAGACAAAAAACTTCGTACGTCCCAGGAACTTTACCATCAGGAGAAATCCAAATTAGAGGCACTTTCCAATCTTACAGAACGTTATGAAGGATACGGCGGTAGTGTTAAAAAGGTAATGGAGCAGAAAGACCAGGTAAAAGGTATTATCGGTGTTGTTGCTGACATTATCAAAGTAGATAAGAAGTACGAGACTGCTATTGAGACAGCGCTTGGTGGCAATATACAGAACATTGTTACCGACGATGAAGAAACCGCAAAGAAAATGATTGGTTTCCTGAAAACCAATAAATTGGGAAGAGCAACGTTCCTTCCCCTTACCAGCATCACAAATCCCCAGGAGTTTAAACAGCCTGAGTCCTTAGAGGAACAAGGCGTTATCGGCATGGCGGATGAACTGGTAAACATCGAGGACAAATATAAAAATGTTGCGAAGGCTATGCTTGGCCGTATTGTTGTAGTGGATAACGTGGACAATGCCGTTAAGATTGCCAGAAAATATGAATACGGTATCCGTATGGTTACGCTGGAGGGCGAACTTCTTGTTCCCGGCGGTGCCATCAGTGGCGGTGCTTTCAAAAACAACAGCAATCTTCTTGGAAGACGCCGTGAAATGGAAGAACTGGAGAAGCGTGTAAAAGAACTTCTCCGCACCATTGATAACCTGAATACGGACATTGAGGAAACCAAAGAGCGCAGAAACAAGATGCGCATGGAACTGGAGTCCTTAAAGGCAGATTTGCAGCGTAAATTTATTGAGCAGAATACCGCCCGTATGAATGTAACTTCCGCAAAAGAGAGGATGGAAGAGACAGAAGAAGGCTTTGATTCCTTAAAGAAAGAAGAACAGGAAATTGAAAAGCAAATTCTGGAGATTATGGAAAGTAAAGACCAGATTCAAAAGGAACTTTCCGTTTCCGAGGAAGTAGAGAAGAATACGGAAATCCAGATTACGCAGTTCCAGAAAGAACTGGAAGAAAAGAGAGGCGAGGAGACAGAGGCGGCAGCCAAGGTTTCCGAATGGGATGTGAAGGTAGAAAAAATGCTTCAGACCCAGGGCTTCCATCAGCAGAATGTGGACCGTATTGATGGCGAAATTGCCCGCTATGGGGCAGAACTGGCTGAGATTGAGGACGGCCTGGCAAACAGCAGAGAAACCATTGAATACAAAGAACATAATATTCTTGAAATTGAAAAGACCATCGCCTTGTCCCATACTTCCCAGAGCGAGGCGGAGACAAAACTGAAAAATGATATCACCCGCAAGGAAGAACTTTCTGCGAAACAGAAAAACTTCTTTAAATCCCGCGAGGAAATGGCGGAACGCATGACCGGTCTGGACAAAGAAGTATATCGTTTGACGACCCAGAAAGAAAAACTGGAAGAGTCTATCGAAAATCAGATCAATTACATGTGGGATGAGTATGAGATTACGCTTTCCGATGCAGCATCTATCCGTGACGAATCCATGACGGATTTGTCGGCTATGAAGAAGGACATTGCATCCCTGAAAGACCAAATCAAGAAGCTGGGAGATGTAAACGTCAATGCCATTGAAGATTACAAAAACCTGATGGAAAGATATACGTTCTTGAAGACCCAGCATGACGATTTGGTAGAAGCAGAAAAAACATTGCAGGGCATCATTGAAGAACTGGACAGTGCCATGAGAAAGCAGTTCAATGAAAAATTTGCGGAGATTAACCGTGAATTTGATAAGGTATTTAAAGAACTGTTCGGAGGTGGTAAGGGTACCTTGGAATTGATGGAAGATGAGGATATTCTGGAAGCGGGTATCCGTATTATTGCACAGC
>CAYRLN010000152.1:0-4721 GCA_964425065.1 uncultured Lachnospiraceae bacterium
TAGGCCTTGTCACATAATCGGTTGCCATAAAGAAGGCTCCAAGCATCAGTCCTCCGCCGCAAAGCTGTCCAACTAAATAATTAAGGTCAAATCCATGACCACTAAATACAAGTACAAAAACAGAGAAAGTCACTATATAGGAACCCGGAATGCGAAGATCGATAATTCCCATCAGGAGCAAAATACATGCACCTGCCAGAATAGCAATTACAGATGTTTCACCAATCGTTCCGGCTGTTCTTCCCACAATCATATCCCACAGCTGCACATCTCCCCCGCTTTTCAAAACCGCAAGGGGCGTCGCTCCGGTAAAGGTATCATAGGAAAAATCCGTCATCAGTGCAGGGAACGAAATCAGCAGGAAGCATCTTGCCGCCAGAGCCGGATTCATAAAGTTCTGTCCCAGTCCGCCGAACAGCATCTTTACTACCAAAATAGCAAACACGCCACCCAATGCTGCAACCCATAACGGAATATTTACGGGTAAGTTTAATGCCAGTAATAAACCTGTCACAACCGCAGACAAGTCACCAATAGTTTGTTTCTTTTTATAAAGTCCAAATAAAAATTCAGTAATTACGGTAGAAGCCACAGTTACCAGAATAACTGCCAACGCTCTGAACCCAAAATGATAGATACCAAATCCCGCCGCAGGCATTAACGCTGCAACGACCGCAAGCATAATTCCGTTTGTTGTAACCTTACTGCGGATATGGGGATTTGACGACACTTTCAGCAATTTATCTTCAGCCACGTCCTTCTCCTCCTATTTCTTCTTTTTCGCAAGCTGCATCTTGCGCATCGATTTTATCGTCTGTGTCAAAGGTTGTTTCGCAGGACACACAAAACTACAGCATCCGCATTCACAACACTCCATGCCGTTATTCTTAAGGAATCCTTCTTCGTCCCCATGCACCGCACATGCCATAAGTTTGGTAGGTACCACTCTTCCGGGGCATACTTCCACGCATCTGCCGCATTTAATACATGCAGTAGGTTCCATAGCTGAAACTTCATCTTTGGACAGACACAAAAGAGCCGATGCAATCTTGGTAGTGGGAACATCCAAATCGAAAATACCAAATCCCATCATAGGACCGCCGGAAATGATTTTTTCGGGCTGAACCCTGAAACCACCCGCCTCTTCAACGAGTTCACGGTAATTGGTACCGATACGTACCTTAAAGTTTCTGGGTTTTCTTACCGCATCGCCGGTTACGGTTACAATACGTTCCATCAGGGGTTTGCCTTCTGCCAACGCTGTATAAATTGCAACCACCGTATCCACATTGTCCACAATGCAGCCTGCATCTGCCGGAAGCATGGAAGAGTTAATCTTTCTGCCGGTTGTAGCATAAATCAACTGCCTTTCAGCACCCTGGGGATATTTTGTCTTCAATGTCTTAACAACAATTCTCTTATCATTTTTCGTCAGACGTTTCATCAGTTCAATACAATCCGGTTTGTTATCCTCGATTGCAATGATACCGATAGCATTATCAAACAGGCGGAGCATCGCTTTCAGTCCACCGATCACCTTTTTCGGTTCTTCCAGCATACGCCTGTAATCCGAGGTCAGATACGGCTCACACTCTGCACCGTTCACAATTACATATTCTATCTTCTCCGGTTCCTTGGGAGAAAGTTTGATAAACGTAGGGAATCCGGCACCACCCATGCCGACAATGCCTGCATCTTTTACCCTTTGGATAATCTCTTCTTTGCTGTATTTAATCAACGGTTTCCCCGCCGGATACTCCACGTGTTCATATTTACCGTCATTTTCAATTACGATACTCATCACATTGTCGCCGGTAACTACTCTGCGCGGTTCTATGGATTTAACTGTACCGGAAACAGATGCATAAATCGGTGCAGAAACAAAGCCTCCTGCTTCCGCTATAAGTTGTCCGGTCAGCACATGGTCTCCTTTTTTTACTACGGGCACTGCCGGTGCCCCGATATGTTGAGAAAGAGGATAAACCAAATCACCTTGGGGAAGTACTTCCCTGATTGCCTTATCCTTGGATAAATCTTTTCCATCATACGGATGAATGCCACCCATGAAGGTCAGTTTAGCCATGATGTCCCTCCTAAATGATATTTTTTGTCGAATACTGCCACTTACTAATATACTATTTTTTTCGTCAAAAGGCTACTGTATTTTTTCAAAATGTGATATAATTTCTGTACAAAATTACCTTTTTATCGTATAAGGAGGCGTTTATGTTTACACTCACGCAAAAATTAGATAATTTTCAAATAAAGTATCCTCTTGAACATCTCTCTGCACTTCAGGATTTTCTTTTTGTGGATATTGAAACTACAGGATTTACTGCAAAATCTTCTTCCCTTTATATGATTGGCGTTGCATTTTTTGCAAACGATAGTTGGCACATTACACAGTATTTTGCCGAAAATGAAGAGCAGGAAATCGAGCTGTTACAGGCTTTTTCCAAGAAAATCAGCAACTATCATTATCTGGTGCATTTCAACGGAAATAATTTTGACCTGCCCTATCTTATGCAAAAATGCGAACAGCACGGTGTCTCCTGTGACTTGGATTCCCTTTGCGGCATCGATATTTACAAACGCATTGCTCCCTATAAGTTTTTCTTAAAACTTCCTAATTGCAAACAGAAAACTCTTGAAAGTTTTTTAGACATTAATCGTATTGACACCTTTAACGGTGGAGAACTGATTGGGATTTACAAGGATTATGTATCGGAACCTACCGATTTTGCCAGAAATATCCTTTTACAACATAATTTCGACGACATGAAGGGGATGCTGGAAATTCTTCCTGTTTTGGCTTATTCTGACCTCTTTGAAGGAAACGTCAAAGCCCAGAAAGTACAGTCCAATCATTATACGGACTATGCCGGAAACGGCAGACGGGAACTTATAATGACTCTTTCCCTGCCTTGCAATCTGCCCAAAACCATATCTGCTTGTGCTAACGAATGTTATTTCCGTGGCGAAGCTGACACCGCGACACTGAAAGTTCCCATTGTGGAAGAAGAACTGAAATATTTCTATGCAAATTACAAGGATTATTACTATCTCCCCACGGAGGACGTTGCTTTGCATAAATCCGTTGCCGGTTTTGTTGACAGAGAGCATCGCGTGCCTGCCACTGCCGCTACCTGCTACACAAGAAAGTTCTCCTGCTACCTGCCCCAGTGGGAAATTCTGGCAGAACCTTTCTTTAAGCGGGACTACAAAAGTAAATGTCTCTACTTCGAGTTGACAGATGAACTCAAACGCGACAGGGAAACCTTCCACAAATACGCTAATCATATCATTAAAATGATTGCGGCGTCATACTAAAACAAAATGAGTTCAGACACTCACAAAAACACATAAAAAAAGGTGCTACCTCGGTAACACCTTTTCTTTTACTCTATTTTTTTTCGTAGAAGAAAGAATTCTTTCTTTCATATCCGATATCCCTGTGATTGATAATCTGCTCTGTACTTCCGATAAAGAGAACTCCGCTCGGTGCAAGCGCCTTCTGGAACTTGACGAAAACTTCATCCTTTGCTTCCTCGGTGAAGTAAATCAAAACATTACGGCATACAATCATGTGAACACCGGTAGGATATGTGTCTTTCAAGAGATTGTGTTGCTTAAACTCTACTCTGTTCATAATCTCTTTTGAGATTTGATAGGAAGGACCAACCTGCGTAAAATATTTCGCTTTCAGATCCTCGGGAACAGCTGCAATGCTCTTTGCCGAATACAATCCTGTTTTGGCCTTTTCAATCACCTGCTTGTCTATATCCGTTGCATAAATCTTTATCTGGTTTAAAGGGATATGTCTGGAAAGTGCCATTACCAATGAATAAGGTTCATCACCGGTAGAACATGCCGCACTCCATATCTTCAGGTTTTTGCCAAATTTACTGATTAATTCAGGGATAATGGTCTTGTCAAGAAGCTGCCACTGATCCGGATTTCTGTAAAACTCGGAAACATTGATGGTCAGGTAGTTAACAAACTCATCGAACCTCTCTTTATCAGTTTTCAAAAGCTGTACGTACTTGTCATAGCCCACAACCTTGTGCTTTGCTATCAAAGTATCGATACGTCTTTTCATCTGCTTTTCTTTATAAGCGTTCAAATCGATGGTGGTTAATGCCATGATTTCTTTTTTGAAATATTCATAATCATATACCATGAAACTTTACCGCCATTTCATCTTATTTGTAAAATTTAAGCTTCTTCCTCAGCCTCTGCAGCGGCTTCTGCAGCGATTACCGCTTCAATGTCAACAGGAACAACGTCTGCATCCTCGTCAACTTTTGCTTCTTCAGCTGCTTCCTCAGCAGGTTCGGGAGCAAACATTGCCTTGATACTCAGGCTGATTTTTTTGTCAGCTTCGTTAAAATCTACTACTTTGGCAGTAACTTCATCACCAATCTTCAGAACGTCTGCAGGTTTCTCAACATGCTCTTTTGCAATCTGTGATACATGAAGCAGAGCATCCACGCCGGGCTCCAGTTCAATAAATGCACCAAAGTCAGTCATTCTTGCAACAGTACCTGTTACTTCTGTGCCTACTGCATATTTAACAGTTGCATCTTTCCAAGGGTTTGCATCATCAAATTTCAGGCTGAGTGCAATCTTGCTTCCTGTAATCTCTTTGATGAGTACATTTACGGTATCGCCAACCTTAAATACTTTCTTGGGATGTTCCACTCTGCCCCATGACATTTCGG
>CAYRLN010000153.1:0-4705 GCA_964425065.1 uncultured Lachnospiraceae bacterium
AACACAATGCTCGATGAAACCCGCAACAACTATATATGCAGTTTTTTTTTGGAATTTTACAAAGAAAAATTTAAAAATCACTCAATTTTTACGGAAGTTGATAGTAGGTGAAATGAACGGTTTATATACATAGTTATGTGATGGACATAAATAAGGAGGAAATTATGAAAAAATTATTGACGCTGTTGATAGGTGCAGCCTTGTTATCCGGTACGTTGCAGTTACCCGTAACGGCGCAGGATGTAGGCGATGTGGTTGATGTGGTACTTAACGTGGGAGCAACGGAAAATGATGTAAATATTACCTGGTATACCACCGGAAGTATAGCAAAGTTGCAGTTGGCGCGTAAAAGCAATTACGTAAACGGAGTATTTCCCGAGAATTCCTGCGCCGAGTATGTGGCACATACAAGGGAATCGGGCTATGTGGCTTCTTATGGGGATGAAACAAATGATGTAACCTATTATAGTAACAGTATAATGTTGAGCGGACTTACAGCAGGTACAGAGTATGTATATCGTGTCAGCAGTTTAGATGCGGAGGGTGAAGTCATTTGGTCAAATATATATGAGTACACCGTACAGAATGTGGCAGCCGGATATGGATTTTTGGTAGTAGGAGACCCTCAGATTGGTTCCGAAACCGTAGATAGCGATACAGCAAGGTGGGAAAATACAATGACGCAGGCCCTTGGCACTATGCCGAATGCAAGCTTTTTGCTCAGTGTAGGGGATCAGATCAATTCGGCAGGAAACAGTGAAGACCAGGTGGAACAGAACTTCGCCGGCTTCTTGTCGGAGAATGCAAAATTAACAGGATTGCCGGTTGCGACATCGGTAGGTAACCATGATAACAGCCATGCACAGGCATATTCTTCTCATTTTACATTGCCGAATCTGAGTAGTTATGGCAGTACAAGCGATACCGTGACCGGTGAAGAAGATTATTATTTTACCTACGGAAATACACTGTTCATTATGCTGAATACAAACAATTCCGGCATAGAAGAGCATAAGCAGTTCATTGAGCAGACAATTGCGGCAAATAATGATTGCACTTGGAAAGTAGTTGTACTTCACCAGTCGATATACAGCGTGGCAAGACATGTAAACGATGGAAATATTGCAGAACTTCGGGAGGGACTTTCTCCGATTTTTTATGAGAATGATATTGATGTGGTTCTCATGGGACACGACCATGTATATGCAAGAAGTTACATTATGGGTGGTGCCGGTGGAACGGAGGCAGTAATCAGCACAAAGGAAGACGGAAGCGCCCTTACGGAAATCGTGGACGCAGAGGGTGTACAGTATGTGACCTTTAATTCCGGTAGCGGAAGTAAATATTATCCCATTACCGCGGAACTTTACACCTATACTGCCGTGCACAATCAGGAAAATGTTCCCAATTATTCCTGTGTAAGTGTAGATGATAACAGCTTTACCATTGCAACGTACCGTTCCACAGATAACAGTTTGGTAGACACCATTACGTTGATAAAATCCAATGTCCTTAATCCCGGAGGAGAAACAAGCTATTAAAGTACAGTAAAGAATCTGGACCGGAGGTATTTCACCGGGATATACCGTTGAAATACCTTCTTTTTGTTTGGGAGAAAATATGATAAACTAAAGAATAGTTGAAATAATGTCTGGAGGAATCTACATGAAAATTGTAATGCTGGAAAGAAATAGCGTGGGGCCTGACATCGAGGTCTCCTGTTATCAGGAGCTGGGTGATGTAACCTACTATAAAAATACAGTGACCATAGAAGAGGTAGCGGAGCGTGTGAAGGATGCGGATGTGATTATCGCAAACAAATCCCCCATGAACGAAACTTCTTTGAAGGATGCAAAAAAGGTAAAATTAATTTGCGAATTGGCAACAGGCTTTGACAATTGTGATTTGGCTTATTGCAAGAGCAGAGGAATTAAAGTATGCAATGTAGTGGACTATTCCACCAGCATGGTGGCACAGCATACCTTTACGTTGGCATTGGCTTTGGTACAGAAGTTGCCCCATTACGATAATTATGTAAAATCCGGTGCATACAGCGCCCAGGACAGATTTTCCAATTTTGATGTCCCTTTTCAGGAATTGGAAGGAAAGACATGGGGGATTGTGGGCATGGGAAATATCGGACGCAGAGTGGCAAAGATTGCCACAGCCTTCGGTTGTAGGGTAATTTTCCATTCCGTTACCGGCAAGAGCACGGTTACTGATTATCCTCAGGTAGATAAAGATACATTACTTTCAGAAAGTGATTTTCTTTCCCTGCATTGTCCCTTAAGTGATTTGTCCAGGAATTTTATTGATGCAGACGCGCTGAAAAAGATGAAAAAGACCGCTGTTCTCATCAATGTGGCAAGAGGTCCGGTGGTAAATAACACGGATTTATATCATGCACTTGTAGAGGGAGAAATTGCGGCAGCAGGATTGGACGTGCTTGAGCATGAGCCCTTGCGGGAGACCAATCCTTTGAGCAAACTAAAGGACAGCAACCAAATTATTATTACCCCCCACTTAGCATGGGGTAGCGTGGAAGCAAGAACACGCTGCGTGAATGAAGTTTATAAAAACATTCAGAGTTTTATGGAAGGCATAGACAGAAATGTGGTGAATCCGTAAAAATATCACACCAAACTGGAAGAATGCACCTTAGGGTGCGTTCTTTTTTTGCTATCCTTTTCATAAGGAGGGTACAAGAATTATTGCGGCCTTACACAGAGTGCAATGATTTTCTATACTCTTTCGGCGATATGCCTACATGCTTGTGGAACAATCTGCTAAAGTACAGTGCATTATCATATCCTACAACCAGAGCGATTTCATTTATAGAATAATTCGTAGTTTCAAGTAATTTTTTTGCATTGGATAAACGGATATCCAAGATATATTGGAGAGGTGTCATGCCGGTGTACAGCTTAAATTTTCGGAAAAAAGTGCTGTTGTTTTGGCAGATGCTTTCCACATATGCTTCTATATTGATATTTTCCCGATAGTGTTCATAAAAATAGTCGGCTGCCAGTTCGATTTCCGCAAAAGATGTGTTTTTTATGTTGCGGGTGTTTTTTTGGGCATGGCGGCCTATCATGATTAACAATTGCTTAAAGTACAGAGTGGTTGACTCCTGATAGAAATCCTTCTGTAATTGTAACTCCCAGATTATCATTTTAAATAAATGTTCGTAATCGGGGTGAGTGCCGGAAAAGATAATATTGCCGGTCGGATCCATACCATATTTTTTGAATAATACCTCAACATCCGCTCCGGTAAAATGAATCCAGAATATTTCAGGACAGTCCTTGCCGTAGTAAATATATCGCTGAGGTTCCTGCGGATGGTAGAGAATCATATTTCCTGCTTCCAACACAGTGGGATTATTACGGTCGAAATAAAAATAGCCTTTGCCGGAAGCTATATATATCAGTTGATAATCCGTTCTTCCGATGTCCCGAAACGTCTGAAGTTCTTTTTTTGTGTACAATCGGTACATGCCGCAGCTGTTGATTTCAAGAGCGGTATTTTTGTTCATATTTCCTTCCTGTTTGTCGTTCGGAGAATTGGCATAATTTAGAAACATGTGTGGACCTCGCTTTCTTGTGACAAGAATGTGCATATATTATACAACTTTCTTTATGGAATAAAAAGGGGAATATTGCTAGAGTATTCTCTAGGAGGTTGAAGAACAATGGGAAAAAGAATAAAAAAATTGATGGTGCTGGGCGTTACTATCTGCCTTAGTTTCACCATATTGATTGCTTGCGGGAAAGAAGAAAGTGCATTTTCAGTTGAGCTTCCCACCGGCCCGGAAGAAGCGGAAATATTTGTAGAGGCTGTGGAAGGCATCTCAGATGAATTTATCCGCGGTATGGACGCTTCGGCGGTACTCTCGGTGGAGAACAGCGGAGCTATTTATTATAACTTTGATGGCGAGGAGCAGGACGTCTATCAGACCTTGGCTGAATCCGGGGTGAATTATATCCGCATCCGTGTATGGAATGATCCCTATGATGGAAATGGCAACGGTTATGGCGGCGGAAACAATGACCTTGCTACAGCAATTGAATTGGGTAAACGTGCCACAAAGTATGGCATGAAGGTGTGCATTGACTTCCACTATTCTGATTTCTGGGCTGATCCGAAAAGACAGCACGCACCGAAGGCATGGGAGGGCATGACTGCTGACGAAAAGAGCACTGCGTTGTATGAGTATACTGTGGATGGTCTCACACAACTGCTGGATGCGGGCGTAGATGTAGGAATGGTGCAGATTGGTAACGAGATAAACTATGGTATGTCCGGTGAGACCGGCACTGCTGAGGTTATGAAGCTTCTTGCTTCGGGAAGCAAGGCAGTCCGTGAAATGGCTGCAAAGTATGAAAAAGATATTCAGATTGTAGTCCATTACACAAGAATTACCGAGCCGGAAAATATGGAGATTTTAGTTTCCAATCTGGAGCAGTATGAAATTGATTATGATGTTTTGGGACTGTCCTTCTATCCTTTCTGGGACGGTACCATGGAAAATATGCAGTCCGTTGTCAGAAGCATCAGGGAAAATTATGAAAAAAAGGTTATGATTGCCGAGACTTCTTATTGCTACACTTCAAAGGATGGTGACGGATACGGCAACAGCCTTGTGGGTACGGACGATATCGTTGAGGGATATCCCGCAACAGTTCAAGGTCAGGCAACCATGATC
>CAYRLN010000154.1:0-4661 GCA_964425065.1 uncultured Lachnospiraceae bacterium
TAATTCTTTAAGAATTTTCAGGGTTGCATTGCTGTTTATTTGTCAAAGTTCATTTTTGTTCCGTTGCCTGCCTGTGAGCCGCAACTCATTTATAATACCATGTGCGTCTCCCATTGTCAACAACTTTTTTACTATTTTTTCACCGCCAGGAATCCTGTTTTTTCGCGGTGGAATTTCATAATAGCACCACTTTACCCTTTTGTCAAACCCTTTTTATAATAGGGTTTCCACTCCGGTTGGTAATGGTCAATTGACCATTGGTGCAGGCACGATGCCTCCCTCCCCGACGCCATCAAAAAAGAGAGTCTGCCGCAGCAAACTCTCTTCCTTGAGTAATCTCTTCTATATTATATAGGTAACATTGTTATTTTATCAATTGCCATGCTCACCCAATGAGCCAGGTAATTATATTTATACAGGAATGTCAGCACTCTGCTTTCCTGCACATATGTCATAATCAGCTGACCGATGGTTCCCATTTCTACTGTTAAGAGAAGTGTGTATAAAGTCCATACAATCAATATCGTCTCTGCCGCACCAATTACTATGCCCAAAATCTTGTCCACCGATTTGACGACGGGAAGTTTCGCCAATGCTTTTGCCGGGAAGAAAAAGAAATTCAACAACCAATGGCCAATGCACAATACAAGTAGCAGAATAATGGCAACAACCATACTAACCGTATCTTTTTCCAAATAGCTCAAAAGGGCTCCGCCTATGAAAGCAACCGCAAGACATAATACAATCAGAGAAATAAAAGATATAATTTCTTTTACCATGCCTCTTTTGTAACCTTCCGTTATTCTCCAAAGCAAGACCAAAACAACAATTATCAATAACCAGTTCATCCGTATCCCTTCCTTATTTAAGTTTGATTACTTCTATGGAATCCTGTGTTACCATCATGTAGCAATATGCTCTCCCTGTAGGAATCAGTAAATTGACAGGCTCCATAAACGTACCATTGTACTTTTCTTTTCCATCCATTGTTCCGATGTATAGTTCTGTTTCATTATATATAATGTAGGACTCATTATCAAATAAAATATCCGTATACTCCATTGTAAGTTCACGGCTTATTACCTTCGTTCCGGCAGCGTCGTATATATCTAAACGTTTGCCGTTCCCCAGACCGCTCAAAAAAACAAGCCCCACATATGTCTCACTGTAATAAATTTCTTGAAGTTCATTCGAAAACAATATGTTTGCAGCATTCTCCGGTTTTTGATTGCCCTTGTAAAAGACAAGTCTGTCATCCCCTACTGCAAATGCGGTATTACGATTCATAAACTGAACATAAGGCACCAGTGTATCTGCGTAATCATAACCTCCCACAAAGTTATCCACCTGGTTTTTACCCACTTCACCAAAATTATAGAAGGCGACACTGGATTTCATCTCTCCCATATCCATATACATATAGGAAACTGCACACAAAATTCCATCGGGCGAAAGCGCTACGGAAAACGGATATCCATAATTCTCCATAGAGGTTTTAAAGTCAACCAAAACGGTTCCGTCCGCAGAAAATGTACGTATCCACGTTACATCAGTTCCGTCTAAAACCGCTGCTGTGACACCGTTCGCTGCCACACACAACGACAGGATCGGCATTGTTGTGTCAATTTCACCCAGTTTCTCAGCAGAATCATACACATAAATTTTATTACCGTTATAATCTGCAATTGCCACCACATCCTCACATGTGGCAATAATGGGATTCTGCATTTCGTAGGTCTGGTTCCATTTTATCTCACCGGATGAGTCTGTGTAATGCGCACCGTCCTTACTGTAAGTCAGCAAGCCATTACCCAGACGTTTTTCCGCCGCTCCCGATATATCTTCTTTTACTTTATCAGACACCGTTTCGTATCCCTCGTATACCTGGCTTTCATACTGCATGTATATGACTACACCCAGAACAACTATTACTACCGCAATCAGAATAAATCTGTATACTGATGACAATCTGTGTTTATGTATTTTTTCCGTATATGAAATTTCTTTCTTTTCCCGCTTTTCTTTTTCTTTCAGATAGTTTTTAACATCTGCCATGTCTATTCCTCATAAAGTATTCTTGGTCTTTCCAGTATAACACATATCTATTCCGGAAGTAAAATGATTTGTCCCACCTTTATATCGTCCGGATTTTCTATCCCATTCAGTTCACAAATCTCCTTGACTCTCTCATCCGACCCATAACGGTTTCTGCATATCGTAAGCAACATATCCCCCTCTTTTACCACATATGTTACTGTCACGGCCTCTGTTTGCACGGCCTCTGTTTGCACCGCCTCTGTTTCCACATCCACCGATGCCGTTTCCTCCGCAGGCCGGGTCTCAGCTTCTATCTCACTTTGCGGTTCTGACTCCTGTTCCGGTTCCTGTTCCGGTTCCTGCTCCGTTTGTGATTCAATCTGTGGCTCGGACGGTATTTGAGACTGTGTCTCTGTTTCCTGTTGTTGCAATGCCGCATCTGTTTGTGTTCCGGTTTGTATTGCAATGTTCTCTAATGCTTCAACCTCCGCATCGGGAAGTTTTTGTTCATTTATATTCTCCATAATTTGCCTGGCAGCGGCCTGTATATCTTTCATTTTTTCTTCATCGCTTAATGTTGCAATACCTATTACGCACAGCATGACGGCTACGCCTGTCAAAAGAGTTTTCCATGTGGCGTTCCGCTCATACTTATCTACCCGGCGGGGGGAGGTTATACTACGTCTATAACTTTCCCGGTTTTTTCTTACCTCCGAGAGTTTCTGATTTCTTTCCAACAATCTATGGTCGATGTTGCCGCCTTCCGCCAGACGTCCCCACTCATAATCCGCATCCCGTCTTCCCGCTTCATGATTTTCATGTCCCGCCCGCTGTTTTCCATTTTCACGGTTGCCCATAATAATCATGAAATTAAGCATGTTATCGTTCTTTTCAAAGAAAGTAGCATATCCATTTATGAGAAGACCTTTCCCCTGCTCCAACAGAAAGAATCCGTCCGGCATTTCTCCGGTCAATGTGCACCATGCCAAAAACTCCTCTTCTTCAAAAAATTCCGCTCTCTTATACTCAATTTGTTCCCTTTCCAAATCGGACAGGTAAGCTCCCCTATCTTCCAGACCATTAATTTCCGAAGCACCGTACAGGAAATAATAACGTGCCTCATCTTCTACATATTTTTTGCCATAAAGGGCAATACCTGCCTGTCCTCCCCTAAGGCTACGGTTTATCTGTTTCATATAGGAAATAACATAATCTTCGACAAAAATTTTATAATGCTTGTCCGGATTTCCTATTTGCACAACGTTTTTAGGTAATTCCATATTCCGCCTCCACACTAAGCCAGTCTTATACTTACTGACTTTTTGCCTTTAGTATAGAACCGCCGTTACGCGTTTTTTGTAGAATATTGTACCCTGCATTTGCTTTTTCAGCGACAAAAAAGGACAACAATCTTTCAAACACTGTTGTCCTTAATGTCTCTTTTCTTTTAAACAAATTGATAAACCGTTGTAGAATCGTATTCCCTATCCGGTCCAAACACAGCACTGGGGAAATTCGGTTTATTGGCTGTATCCGGGAAGAATTGGGTTTCCAGGCAAAGTCCTGTACGGACACCATAGGTTGCTCCCTCTTTTCCCGCTGCCGGTTTCACAAAATTTCCTGCATAGAATTGAACACCCGGAAGATTCGTATAAACCTTCATCACCCGATCGGTTCCGGCCGCTGTCACTTCTGCAATCTGTTGCATTTCGCCGTTCCAATCATCAATCACCCAGTTGTGGTCGTAGCCTCCGGCCATAACAAGCTGTTCAAACGGTTCTTCTATTCTGTCGCCCACTCTGCACGGCTTCGTAAAGTCCATAGGAGTTCCTGCCACAGGAACAATCTCACCCGTCGGTATGGAACCCGGTACAGTCGGTGTATAGTTGGACCCCTTAATACAAAGAACGTGGTCTTCAATCCGGCCTGCATTGTGACCGTTCAAATTAAAGTATGTATGATTTGTAAAATTGATAATTGTATTCTTATCACTTGTTCCGTGATAATGCAAAGTCAATCTGTTTTCCTCATCCAAACTGTAGGTCATGGTATATTTACGGTTTCCGGGGAAGCCCATATTACCATCCACATCTTCCAATGTGAATGTGACACTATTGTCATCTGCTTTTGCGCTCCATACTGCCTTATGATATCCCTTTTCGATATGGCTGTGCAAATTGTTTTCTCCGTCATTTTTATCCAAAGTATATCTCACACCATCCAGAACAAATTCTGCATTGCCCACACGGTTTGCATTCGGTCCGATTACTGCTCCGAAAAAGCTGGGGTTATCATAATAGCCTTCCAATTTTTCGTATCCAAGAACCACGTCCTCTATCTTGCCACTCTTATCCGGTACTTTCAAAGAAAGCAAAATCGCGCCATAGTTAATCACTTCAGCACACATTCCCTTTGAATTGCTGATGGCATATGCCGTAATTTTTTCTCCCTCCGGTGTGACACCGTACTCTCTTGTAACAATACTCATAAGTAAAACCCTCCGTTATTTATAATTCAATACGCCCCTCTAATGCGCGAAGCACTGTCACTTCGTCGATATATTCCAAATCACCGCCGACAGGAACTCCGCTTGCAATTCGCGTCACTCTTACTCCCAGGGGTTT
>CAYRLN010000155.1:0-4611 GCA_964425065.1 uncultured Lachnospiraceae bacterium
CTTTATTTGCCGGATGGCAAAACAATTGAGGGAATCAAGGAAGTTAATGTAAAAATCCAGGAGATACTGGTGCTGGCTCCGGATCAGTTTAAGCAGATATCCATGATTGCTCAGGGACAGTTTTCTAAGATGCTTACCGCACCGGCAAAGGATAAAATAAATATTTTCCGTGAGATATTCGGTACAGGTGTCTATGAGCGGTTTGCAAAGAATCTGAAAGAACGTTCCACTGCTTTGTTTGTAAAAGCTTCTGAACAGAAGCATAAACTGGAGGAGGATATCAGATTGCTTTTAGACTCCGCAGATTCCCAGACAGCTGTTATTTCTGCTAAAAATATTGAATTACAGATGTTGACCGAAACGGACAACTGGAATTATGAAGCGATTGAAAAGTGTTTGACTGAGTGGAAGAAGGAACTGAAATCCGAACTGGCAGAATGTGAGAAGAACTATACAAAGGAAGATGAGCGGGTGCTGGTTCTGACGGAGGAACTTTCGAAACTCCAGGAGCAAAACCGTAAGTTGTTGCAGTGCGAGCAGATATGCAGAAAACGGGATGACTTATTGGGTCAACGCGGTTTGTATGAAGAAAAAGAGATAAAACTAAAAAGGGCGGAGGGAGCAGCCGCAGTACAGGGCAAAGAAACAATACTCTTGACACTGGCCGGTCAGTACGAAAAAAATAACACCAGATATCTGAGTTTGGAAAAAGAAACAGAAGGTCTGAAAGAGGAAAAGGAAAAACTGCAGAGAGTATATGATGTCCGGGAAAAACTGGAAGAATATTATCAACTTTGTCAGCAGTTAAGCCTGTTGAAGACTACGCTTGCAGAGTGTGAAGCCCAATGTTTAAGAACGGAGACACAGCATAAGGAAATTGCGGCGCAGTATTGCACTCTAGAAAAAGACAGAGATGTCATAAAAACAGAATATGACAGAGCTGACAGGGCGTACAAACACGCAATAATCGGCATTGCGGCGGGAATGCTCGTGGAAGGACAGCCTTGTCCGGTGTGCGGTTCTGACTGTCATCCCAATCCTGCAAAGCCGGCTGCAGATGTACTGTCCGAAGAGGAACTTCTTGCGCGGAAGGAAAGTTTGGAGGAGAAAGAAAAAGAACTTTCCCGGGTGCAGGAGAAAGCCACCGTATTATTTGCTTCCGTTCAAGGGTTAAAAGAGAAAAAGGTAGAATTGGAAAAAGAATGCGCTGAGATGGAAAAAACTTGTGAAGAAAAACGTATTCTTTTTGAAAGCCTTGGTATATCGCCGGAGAAAACCGGTATAACGCAGATCCGCAGCCGGGTTACCAGATACGATCAAATCAGTGGGCTGATTCAGTCCAAGAGCGATGAGATGTCCAAACTGAAAACAGAAAAACAGATGTTGGACGGTCAGATGAAGGTGGCAAAAAGTGAGTTTTTGCAGGTGCTTCGGGAAAGAGGATTTGTAACGGAGGATGAATTCCGTCAGGCGGTCCTTCCCGAGCAGGAAAAAGAGCGCATGGAACGGGAACTGGGAAATTATAAAGAGGAATTGGCAGGCACAGTGTCTTTGGCAGAGCACTTAAAACAGGAAACCCAAGGGCTGGAATTGGAGGATGAAACAGAAAAAAAGGCCGCGTTGGAGCAGGCGAAAGAGAGAAAGGATGCAGTGCGTCAAATGCAAAGCAAATTAGCCGGTCTGGAGGACAGGTTAAGGACAACGCTGAATTCCATGAAGGAAAAACAGGAAAAATTGTCCAAAATCGGCGCGGAATATGGCTATGTGAAGGATTTGGATAATCTGGCATCCGGTAATAATAAAAAGCGTATGGTGTTTGAACAATATGTTCTCATCGGTTATTTTGACCAAATTTTACGTGCGGCTAATATGCGGTTTTCTTACATGACGGGTGGACGTTACGAAATGTCCCGCATGGAAGAGATTTCGGACGGAAGAACGAAAAACAGTCTGGAAATCGAAGTGATGGACTATTATACCGGAAAGATGCGGTCCGTGAAGACATTGTCCGGTGGGGAGTCCTTCAAAGCTTCACTGGCATTGGCACTGGGACTCAGCGATGTAATACAGGCAATGAATGGTGGCATAAAAGTGGATGCACTGTTTATAGATGAAGGGTTTGGGGCATTGGACAGCGAGTCGCTGGATCAGGCATGTGAAACCCTGCAAGGTCTGGTGGAACGGGACCGCATGATAGGGATTATATCCCATGTGCAGGAACTTCGGGAACGCATAGATAATCAGATTGTGGTGGAGAGAAGCAATCAGGGTAGCAGCGTTAAAGAGGTCTGTTTTTAATGCCTTGTTTGTCTTGTGAAAAATTGGGTTTTCTGTTATGATACAAAAGGTATGAATACCTTAGGTATAAATACCTTTAGGTGAAAACTTTTTGGGTAGGTGCCCTTTTTAGGAAGGACTTAGTTATAAATGAGAATGAAATTAAAGATGGCAACAAAACTGGGCTCTGTCTTTATGGCACTTTTGCTTCTTTTGACTGCTTGCGGGGAAGGAAATACTACGGTAGTGCTTACGACAGGCTTTAAAAAAGATGAGATTTTCAAGATTGAGACGGTTTCCTGCACCCTGCCGGAAATCATGATTTATCTTACTAACACACAAAATCAGTATGAAACGGTATATGGCGAGCAGATTTGGGAGACAAGTCTGGACGGCGTAACCTTGGAAGAAAATGTAAAAGAAACGGTTCTTGCCAGAATGGCGCAGGTAAAAAGCATGACGCTTTTGGCACAGGACAAGGGTGTGACGCTGGACGAGTACGAACTTGCACTGGCGGATCAGGCGGCGAACGAATATTATCAGTCCTTAAATGAGACGGAAATTACGCTTATGGGAATCCGGCACAGCGATGTGAGGAAACTTTACGAGGAGTACGCCCTGGCACTTAAAGTATACGAACAGATTATCAGGGATATCAATCCGGAAATCAGCGATGATGAGGCCAGAACCATTACGGTACAGCATATTCTCATAAAAACTTATACGGTGGACGGTACCGGCAAAAAGGTAGAATATACGGACAGTGCAAAGGCACAGGCGTATGAAAAAGCGCAGAAAATACACGCGATGGCAATCAGCAATGAGTATGATTTTGCTACACTTGCAAGCAATTACAGTGATGATGAAGTGTTAACCTACTCCTTCGGAAAAGGAGAGATGGACGAGGCCTTTGAGACAGCAGCATTTAATCTGGGCAAAAATGAAATCAGTGGTATTGTGGAGAGCAGAAACGGCTACCATATCATTAAATGTACCAATACATTTAACCGTGAGGAAACCGATAATAATAAGCTGAAAATAGTGGAAGAACGGAAAAAGGAAGTCTTTGGACAGGAGTATGATGCTTTTGTGGAGGGGCTCACCAGAAAATTGAATACCGACGCATGGCAACAGGTTGAGTTTATTCACAACCCGGAAGTGACTACATCGGATTTTTTTGATATTTTCAATAAATATTTTCCTTAAGTGGCGGAGGTAACAGTATGGCAGAAGATTTTATTACATTGACTATCGGCAAACAAAAGAATATTGCGTTGATTGCACATGACAACAAGAAATCGGAATTGATTAAGTGGTGCGATGAAAACAAGGAAATACTGAAAAAGCATTTTTTGTGCGGTACCGGTACAACGGCCCGTATGATTTCAGAAAAAACAGGGCTTCCTGTGCGTGGCTATAACAGTGGACCTTTGGGGGGCGACCAGCAGATTGGTGCTAAGATTGTGGAAGGCCGTGTGGATTTTATTATCTTTTTTTCCGACCCGTTGACGGCACAGCCCCATGATCCGGATGTAAAAGCCCTTCTTCGTATTGCACAGGTGTATGATATCCCTATTGCAAACAATAAGGCGACTGCAGACTTTTTAATTGCATCAAAGTATATGGACCAGGAGTACGATCACATTGTCCAGAATTTCAAGAAAAATGTGGAGGATAGAGCCAATTCTTTATAGGCGGCAAATGTGAGCGATGAGAAGACAAAAGAAAAACAGATTTGGCAGGGTGATATTTTGTATAATATTGCTGGCAACCCTGAATGTGGTGGCTTGCGGAGAGGCAAAAGAGACATCTGACCAAAACCGAGAGACAGATACGGAATATGCAGAGGGCGGACAACAGACCGGACTTACTGAGGCAGAAAACCCGGAAGAGTCAGAGCCGTTAACCGAGTCCGCAACAGAGACAGAGCCGGTAACCGAGCCCGCAACAGAGACAGAGCCGGTAACCGAGCCGGAACCCGAACCGGAAGTGACAGAGCCGGATGTGACGGCCCCTGTTATGACGGGAGTGACGAACCTTACGGTGGAAGTGGGAAGTAATATTTCTTACAAAAGAGGGGTCGAAGTAACAGACGACAGCGGAGAGTGCATACTTGAAATTGACACCGGTACAGTAGACTTGAATACGGTCGGTACATACGAGGTGATTTATAGGGCTACGGACCCGTCGGGAAACGTGGCCACACAGACCATAGTAGTCACAGTAGTAAATCCGCCTGCCGTGACCCAGGAACAGGTTTATGAGTTGGCAGATGCGGTGATTGCATCCGTGATTACGGAGGGAATGACCAAATATGAGATGGCGGAAGCACTG
>CAYRLN010000156.1:0-4608 GCA_964425065.1 uncultured Lachnospiraceae bacterium
ATCCTCTGCTAATAAAATCTTCATAGCGTTTCCCTTTCTGTCCCTTACATTTTGCTTAAGATCGCATAAGTTCTTTTTGCGATATCAGGTAATTTTTCCTGATACTCTACCGCGCCTAAATCATAGGCAACTTTCGGCATTCCGTATACCACACAAGTGGATTCATCCTGCCCAACGGTTCTGGCTCCGGCCTTTCTCATCTTCAAAAGTCCGTTTGCTCCGTCTCCCCCCATACCTGTCAGTATGATGCCAACCGCTTTCTTGCCTGCCACCTCTGCAACAGACTCAAACAGTACATCCACCGACGGCGAGTGCCCGTTTACTTTCGGTCCCGGCTTTAGTACCACCTGATACACTCCGTTCACTTTTACAACCTTCATATGACAGTCACCGCCCGGCGCAATCAGCACCTGTCCCGGTGACAAAACGTCCCCTGTTTTCGCTTCCTTGACCCGTACCCTGCACTGGTCATTCAGCCTGTTTGCATACATCTCCGTAAATTTCGGCGGCATATGCTGTACAATTACCGTTCCCGGAATATCCGTTCCAAACTCCTTGATTACCGTTGCAATCGCTTCCGTGCCTCCGGTAGACGCCCCAATTGCCACAATCAGGTCATTTCCCGCCGTAGTAAGAGGCTGGGCCGGCGTTACAATGGGTGCTTTCTTCCAACTGCTTACCTTTGCAATGGAAGCCACTTTAATCTTCACTAAAAGCTCATTCTTAATAAAACTTTCTAATTGTAATCTTCCCGCCGCCTGGGGCTTTGCCACAAAATCCACCGCTCCGGCATTCAGCGCATCAAACACCTTGTCGCTGAGAGAACTTATCACAACCACCGGAAGGGGATGTTGGGGCATCAGTTTTTTCAGAAACTCCAGTCCGCTCATCCTCGGGAGTTCGATATCCAGAGTCATTACATCCGGATTGTATTTTACAATGGCATCTCTGGCCTCGAAAGGGTCATTTGCCACAGCCACAACCGTAATTGCAGGGTCAGCGTTTAAATTCTGCACCAAAAGTTCCCTGAAAACCAGGGAATCTTCCACAACCAATACTTTAATCTGGCGCATATTCTTCCCCCTTTTTTATTTTCTGAAAATGGATGGCTGTATCATCTCAAAGGGTGTTTTCCCTCTGTCAATGGTTTCTGTCCTGCCGACAAAGAGATATCCTCCCGGCTCCATCGCATCATATACTTTCTGTATCAATTTCTGTTTTGTTTCTTTATCAAAATAAATCATCACATTGCGCAGAAACACGATATGCATCTTTCTCCGGAACGGAAATTCATCCATCAGATTGAACTTGCGGAAGATTACCTCCTCCTTCAGTTCCTGCGTAACCTCATATCGCTCACCTTCTTCAATCATCCTGAAATACCGGCGTTTCCAGTGGTCCGGCAC
Organism: uncultured Lachnospiraceae bacterium; assembly: GCA_964425065.1. Lineage (GTDB taxonomy): Bacteria > Bacillota > Clostridia > Lachnospirales > Lachnospiraceae > Acetatifactor. The sequence goes on from CAYRLN010000156.1 coordinate 1,407, forward strand.
GCTTTCCATCTGCTCCCAGGTATACCGTCCCTCCACGGCCGTTTTGATGGCATCTGTAGCGATGTCCGTGGCAAGCACCTTTGTATCCCACTTTGCATGCTCTAAGCCAAAGAAATCTTTGAGGAGCATCGCCAGCATATAGGGCTCCTGCCCTGTGGATGCCGCACCGCACCAGATACACAAATCTTTCTTTGCCGCTTCCTTTTCTTTCAGATAGGGCAAAACCACCTGACGCAGAAAATCAAAATGCTCGAATTCCCTCATGAAAAAGGTATGGTTCGTGGAGAGAATGTTTACCATGTCCCTCTCCAGACTTCCGGTTATGTCCGTCTCCACCGCATTCATATAATCGGTATAACTCGCATACCCGTGGGCACGTATGTAGTTGTCCAATCGTCCCTGCATGATTTCCTTCTTGCGCTCCATATCGATACCGTATCTGCTTTTTAAGAACCGGTATATGCGCAAAAATTCCTGTTCCGTCATATTTTTATACCGCCATTGTTTATTTATCAGTGAAGCTGTCTTGCTATCTTCTTCAGTATCCAGAATAAATCAGGGTTATATTTTGTCCCTGCCGCTTCCTCCAATATTTCAATCGCTTTTTCTTGGGAGAAGGCATCACGGTAAGTTCTCTTTTCGGTAAGGGCACAGTATGCGCCGACCACCGCCACGATCTGTGCGGAAAGAGGAATCTCCTCGCCTGTCTTTTTCGTGGGATAGCCGCTTCCGTCCCAGTTTTCATGGTGGTAATTTGCAATATCTACCGCCATCTTGATAAAACCGTTGTCATTTCCGATACCGCCCACATCCCGCAGGATTCTGGCGCCGATATTTGTATGGGTCTGCATAACCGCGTTTTCTTCTTCCGTCAGTCTGCCCTGTTTTTGCAAAATATTGGTGGGAATTGCCAGGTTCCCAAGGTCACACAAAGGAGCCGCCAGCTCAATCGTCGTAACATAACTGTCTGAAATCAAGTGACCGTACATAGAAGAAAGTTGCATCGCTTCCGTCAATTTACGGCAATTGTAACTTAACCTCTCCATATAGGTTTCGTCATAACAGGCATTTTCTCTTGCCACGCGGATCAGCGCATATAAAACACTCTGTCTTTCCTTTTCCATCTGACGGAGTTGCTCACTGATGGACACCTGCAACTGACGGTTGATTTCGGCCATACGCCGATTTGTCTCGTACAGTTTCAAATGCATATTAACCCTTGCTTTCACCACTTCAGGGATGAAAGGTTTGGTGACGTAATCTTCTCCGCCCAGTGAAAAACCTTTCACAATATCATCCGGTGTATCGAAAGCAGAGATGAAAATGATTGGAATATCTCTTGTCTCCACATCACTTTTTAATTTTTCACATACCTCATACCCGTCCATCTCCGGCATGGCAATATCCAGAATAATAAGCCGGGGTTTGATGTGAGGCACCATTCTGAGCGCCTGGATACCATTCTCCGTCAGTACCGGCAGATATCCCATATCCGATATAATATCTCTTAAGACAAAACGGTTCGCTTCCACGTCATCCACTATTAAAATTCGCGTAACGTCCGCTGTTCCATTGTTACTCATTTGTTCCTCCATGCCTTTTACAGCAAATTTTGTAATCCTTCAAAGGCGGCAATTGATTTCTCGTAATCACCTTTTTGCACTGCCATTTTCACTCTTAAAAATGCACTTTTTACTTCTCTTGGTGCTTCCTCAAGCAACTGCCTCACCGTTTCGGCAAACATCTCCGCTTTTTCCCAGTTCTCCATTTCCAAACTCAAAATCAGCTTTGACATTTTGCTTTCCAGTTCCGCCTTATTTTCCGGGGTTCCGTAAATCCAAATCTTTTCTCCCCCGCTGCTTTCCGTCAGGCTTTGCAATTTATTTTTCAGTTCGTCCTCGCTGGTTGTAAAATCCTGGCTCTCCTCATATTCTTCCGGGATTTCCACCCAGATATGAAACGAGAACACCGTTCCCTTACCCAAATCACTTTCCACGTGGATGGTTCCGCCCATCAGTTCTACCAACTGCTTACAAATGTTAAGTCCCAACCCGGTGCCGCCATATTTTCTTGATATGGACGCATCCACCTGTGTAAAACTTTGGAACAATTTTTCCTGATTTGCCTTCGCAATACCGATTCCCGTATCCATAACAAGGAAGAACAATTCTGCCCTGTTACCGGACTGGGCAGTTTTTACTGCCTCCACATGGATACTGCCCACAGACGTAAATTTATAGGCATTGGATATCAGGTTATTCAAAACCTGCACAATCCTAAGTTCATCACTAATAATAAATTCCGGTATCTCCGGAGAAACCGTAATGGAGAAATTCAATCCTTTTTCCGTAATCCGGTTGCTGTGATTTCCCCTTACATAATCAATCATATTGCGGAAATGGAATTTCCTCGGCTCTAAAACAAATTTACCGGCATCCAGTTTGGAAAAATCAAGAATGTTATTGATAATGGCATGCATATCATTACATCCTCTTTCCACCAGATGAAGAAGTTTGAGTTTATCTTTTTCTGTCTCCAATTCCAACAATTCTCTGGTGTTACCCAATATCCCATTTACGGGAGTCCGAAGTTCATGGGTCACATTTGCCACAAACTCCGTCTTTACTTTTAGGGCATCCTCCGCCTCCTGTCCCGCCTGGCTTGCTTTCTTTTCCAGAAAACTTTCTTCCGATATATTGTAGGCAGTACAAATGTAGGTTGTTTTTCCCGGTTCTTGGTATGTAAGCACCTTTACTTTTGCAGGAAAACAAGTGCGGTTTTTACGGTATGCCATAATATTTCGGTAAACTTGGTCTTCCGCATTCTCCACACCATCATTGAATACAGGTTTCCCATTCTCCATTTCAATTCCGCCCGGAAAAATCTCCGACACAGAAAGACCGCAGAAATCTTCCCCGTATTCCAACTGCTCTTTCGCAGTTTTATTCGCATATGTAATCATCCCACTGTCGTCAAAAGTAAATATGATTTCCAGTGCGTTGTCTATTGAAAACCGAAATAATGTATCCTGTTCCATTCTTTCCCTCCAGAACCCCGCATAATAAAATTATAGTAAATTAGTACTTAAGATACAAGTATTTTTTGCAAAAATTTTATAAATTACGCGGTTTTTTTCGGGATATTGTAACGCTTTTTCATAAATTGTTTGAATTAACTGCTTTTTATTGACATTTTATGCAGA